>JBEKVA010000042.1:0-16392 GCA_049514475.1 Spirochaetia bacterium | reverse complement strand
CGTTCGCGAACTGTCCCCCGCGACATTCGTCCTGCGCTTCTCGCGGGAAGGCCTAGCCTTCCAGGCCGGCCAGTGGGTCAACCTCGGTCTGCCGGGGACCCGGGACCAGAGGGAGTACTCGCTGTTTTCGTCTCCTCGCGAGGATTTCCTGGAGGTACTGGTCAGGGAGATCCCCGAGGGGGCGGTTTCCGGGGCCTTGCACAAGCGCCGGCCCGGCGATGAGCTGGAAGTGGACGGTCCCCATGGGTCCTTCTGCCTGGTAGAGGGCAGCCGCGAGCAGCCATCCTTCCTGTTTTGTGCAACGGGAACCGGCATCTCGCCGTTTCACTCCTTTGTCGGGAGCACACCCGACCTCGACTACCAGCTCCTCCACGGGGTGCGCACCCCGCAGGAGCTCTATGACCACGGCATCTTCGCGCCGTCGCGGATCCTGCCGTGCCTCAGCAGGGACGGCGCCGGCGGTCCGTCGGTTGCGTATCGGGGACGACTCACCTCCTGGCTGACCGAACATCCCGTGGAGCCGTCGCGCTACTGCTACCTGTGCGGCAACAGCGACATGATCTACGAAGCGTACGGGCTCCTGCGCAGGCAGGGCGTTCACCCCACGCGCATATTCGCCGAGGTGTATTTCTAGAGGTGGCAAAGGTTTGACACCTGCGCTACCATGGGCAACGCCATGATGAGCTTGCGTCGAACATTTCTGCTTCTTCTTCTGGTGGTGAGCCTGCCACTTTTCGCGCAGGAAACGACATTCCGCTACTCCGAAACCCATGGGCAGAAAACGACCACCCGGGAGTACCGCATCCTGCGGACAGAGGGCACGATCGAGGTCACGGCAACGGGGGACGGTGAGACGGAAAAGGCGCGCTGGACCTCGGAGGCGGGCACGGTCTTCTGGCAGCTCTCCAACAGCGGCGCAGGGACCGACGTCACGGCGGAGCGCACGGGAGATACGGTGCGGGTTGCCGGGACCTTCAAGGGCAGGAAGGTCGCCAGGGACATCCACATCGATCACGCGCCCTGGTACCAGGTGTTCGGACCGCTGATTGCCGAGCTCCTGCCGGCCGGCAGCGCCCAGCGGGAGTTCTGGGTCGTGAACGCGGAGGATTGGTCGGCGCACAGGATGCAGGTACGGCGCATCGGGGTGGAGCGCATCCCCGTCGGGGGTGTCGCCACGGACGCGCTGAAGATCCACTTCTCTCCCGCCGGGGCACTGGCGCCGTTCTGGGGCGCGGATTTCTGGTATCGACCGTCGGATGCGACCTGGATTTTCTCAAAGCTGCCGGAAAACGGAGGTCTGACCGTTGCCACGCTCGAGGGTACGGGGAGCTGAGCCGCAGCCACGCGCGCGCTGGGCGGCACTGGATGACCTGCGGGGCCTCGCCATCCTGGTCATGGTGCCCGTCAATGTCGCCGCCACATTCCTTCTTGTTCCGGCCTGGTTCAAGCACGCCCCGGCAGACGGGCTGACGCTCCCGGATTTCGTGGTACCCGCTTTTCTCTTTTCCCTCGGACTGTCGGCCGCCCTCTCTTTCAATGCCCGCCGGCAGCGCACGGGACTGGGAAGGACATTTCTCCACGCGCTGATCCGCTCTGCCGTGCTGTTCGCCTTCGGCACCGTGGGCATTCTCCTGGTGGACCAGGGAGCGCGCTGGGAGATACTGCAGATGCTGGGCGCAACGGGTCTTTTCTCATTCTTCTTCCTGCTCTTCCCCCCCTGGGCGCGGCTTGCATCCGCCGCGTGCCTGCTGGCCGCCGTGGAGGTGCTTCGGCCGCTGGGGATGGGCAGCCTCATGCATCAGTGGTACGAGTCCGGCATTGGCGGCCCGTGGGGGACATTCAGCCTTTCATTTTTCGTCATCGTCGCCTCCGCCCTGGGCGAGATGCTTCGGGACGCCTCCCCGCGTCGAAGGCTTATCCTTGCATCGAGTGCCGCCGGGGTCCTGTGCGCCGGGGGGCTCTGCGCCCTTGCCTGGTTTCCCTTCAGCAAGCACCTCCTGTCCTTGAGCTACATCCTGTTCACCGCGGGAACCTCGGCGGCCCTCTTCGCCGCGCTGGTGGTCTGGCGCGAGCTGCTGCGCTGGCCGCTCCCCCTGCTGGGAAGTCTCGGCCGCAATCCGCTTCTCGTCTATATGCTCCACGCGGTTCTCGGGGTCGCCGTGCAGGCGCTGCTGGCACCAGCGGCCAGCGCATGGGCCGTCGCGGCGGCGTGCCTCGCGGTGCTGGCCGTCTGCACGGCGACGGCCATCATTCTGGACAGGAGAAAGCTCTTCGTGAAGCTGTGATATCGCCGCCCTGGGGCTGCCGCACGCTTTATAGACGCGGCACCCAGAGGTGCTTTTTCAGATCGATCTTCCCTTCCCTGGTCACCTTGACGCCCTCTGATTCCAGCAGTCCTTTCTGCACTTCGAAGCCTGCCCCGCGGGGGAGCGCGATGGCGCCGGTGCTGCTGATGACCCTGTGCCAGGGGAGGGACTCCCTGCGGGACAGGGCGTGCAGGACGCGCACCACCTGCCGTGCGGCAAGGGGGCTCCCCGCGACGCCTGCCACCTGCCCGTAGGTGGCAACCTTTCCCCGGGGGATGGAGCGGATGACGTGTATGGCCCGCGCGGTGAACGGGGCGTAGCGGGAGCTCAGCTCCCCCGTGTCAAAGTCCGTACTCTTTGGCGTTCGCCTCCGAGGAGAGGAGGACTTTCGCATGTGGAAGCTTCTCTTTCAGCAGGGCAAGCTCGTCGATCCCGGAGGACAGGGGCAGCGCAACCTGCCCTCCCTGGACCGCGGATCGCACCAGCGCCATGAGGATCTCGTGCCCCGCGTACGCGGAGGGGAAATTGCAGGGATGCAGCTTCGTGCCGTCCAGCCAATCGGCCATGTCCTGGATGTAGGGCGGCATGTCCTGGTCGTAGCTCATGCTCCCCGGGCCCGAGACGGCGCCATTCTTCGTCACGGATCGCCATCCGCCGCCGGTGAGCACCTCGGCGAAACCGTCGGTTCCCTGGGCGCCGATCCTGCACTTCCTCCACCAGTAGTCGACCTCGGGGACATCGGGGGCGCCAGCCCCGCATTCCAGCACGCCGCGCACGCCGTTGGCGAACTGGATGAACCCCGCGATATAGTCGGGAGAGGCATGCAGGTCGGCGAGCTTTCCCCGGCCAGCGGCCTGGGCCATGATCCACCGGGCATCGGCGCCGCCGTTGTACCAGCGCATGTAGTCGATGAGGTGGCTGGCGATGTGCAGCATCCACCCGCCTGCCGTGGCGTAGACGGTGTGCACCCTGCCCAGCTGGCCGCTGGCAATGATCTCCGCAGCTTTCCGATAGTGCTCGCCATAACGGTGCTGGTGGCTGACAACGGCTTTCACCTCGCTGCCGGAGAGGAGGTCCCTGATGCGCATCGCCTCTGCGCTGGAGGTCGCCACCGGCTTTTCGAATGCAATCAGCTTCGCCCCCGAGAGCACGCCCGTTTTCACCAGCTCGTAGCGGACCGAGGGCGGCGTGCAGAAGCAGAACACGTCGGGCTTCAGCGCTCGCGCGAGGGCCGCCGCGTCGCTGCCGGCCTGCGGGTCGCCGAACCTCCCGAGGTCCTTCAGCCTGCCCGGGTCCCGGTCCGAGACTCCCACCACGGTGAACCGGGGACTGGCGTGAAACGCCGCGGCGTGGTGGACGCCCCGCTTGCCCATCCCGGCAAACCATGACCGTGTAGCGCTTGTCCATCAGCGGATGCTCGCCGGCAGCGCCGACTCCTCGAGGGCCTTCAAGGTCTGGCTGCGCAGCGGCTCGGGCAGAGTCTCGCGCAGGGAGTCCATGACGCCTGCATCGGTGAGCTCGCTGCTCGACATCGCGATTGACGGCTCATCCGGGCCCGCGTCCAGGACGATGAACTTGGGCGCCCCCGGCGCATGTGTCCATGGCGTCCACCGCGGCAGATCTGCGTCCAGGGGATTGGGGTCCCCGGTGCGGATGAACTGCGCGACATACGTCATCATGTCCCGGGACAGCGCCCGGCGCCCCGCCTCGTTCTTACGGGTGAACAGAAAGAGCTGCATCACCCCTTCCAGCGTTTCGGTTCCCAGGAAGAAGGGGATGTCCAGCGAATGGAAGGAGCCGAGCTTGCGGCCCCACTCGTCGGGCAGCATGCTGCCGCCGTCCTCCCGCATCGCCCCCCAGGAGAACTGGTAGGAGTACACGGGGGGCTGGTCGGCGTGAGCTGAAAGGCGGCGGGCAACCTCATCAACGCCGGACGCCTTCCACCGCTCGCTGCCATAGCGGGAGACCACCTGGTAGAGATCGCTGTCCCAGGGGATCCTGTGGGAGAAGTACAGGAAGAGCTTCAGCTCGTCGGCGTTGGACCCGATGATCAGGGGCACCTTGCCCGGGTAGTCTCCCGTGACCAGGGCATCGAAGCCGTCCCGCGCAATGACGGCGCCGTCTCTCAACACCGCGGGATTGTCGATGATGCCCATGATGAGCGAGTTGTAGCAGCCAAGGATCTCGCGGTCGCTCTTGGCGCGGAGATACCGGCGGATCTCCCCGGGGCCCATGGATGCCGCGGCCCGCGCTGCCTCCTGCCTGCTTTTCGCCGCGTGGTCCCTGATCAGCAGCTCTTCGAGAACCTTCTCGGAGCGCGCGTCCGCCTCGTCGATGCCGTGGGTGATCGCAGCCCCGCTCTCCGAGAGGGCACGGTGGAACAGCCCTTTCGCCGGCAGGGAGATCAGCAGGGAGAGCACGTTGAAACCCCCGGCGGATTCGCCGGCAATCATGACGTTTCCCGGGTCCCCGCCGAACGCCGCAATATTCTCCTGCACCCACTGGAGGCCCTTGATGATGTCCAGCGTGCCGTAGTTGCCCGAGGCATCGAAGGGGGAGGCCCCCTCGCGGAGTGCGGGATGCGTGAACCATCCGAAAGGGCCGAGGCGATAGTTCAGGGAGACGAAGACCATGTGCGAGCGGCCGGCGATCCCCGTGCCGAAGTAGTCAGGCACCATCGTGGCCGAGCCCATGGAGTTGCCCCCGCCGTGGATCCACATGTAGACGGGCAGGCGCGTCGAGTCGTCCCGCGGCCTCCACACGTTCAGGTACAGGCAGTCTTCGGAGCCCACGACGTGGCGGGGGAAGACAGGGCTGAACTGGGTGCAGCCGCCGTTGAACTTGCGCACGTCGCGGATGCCATTCCAGGGCATCGGATCGACGGGCGCACGCCAGCGAAGCTCCCGGACAGGCGGCCGTGCAAACGGGATGGCGGCCCAGCGCCAGGAATCCCCGGCGTCAGGGTATCCTTTCACCTCGCCGTAACGGGTCAGAACGACAGGGGAGCCGACCCACGCACCGGGCTCCTGAAGGGGAGCAGGAGGGGCCTGGGTGAGGCAGGATGCCGCAAAGACGGCGCAGAGAATCGGCAGGATGCGGGTGAGACGTCGGGTGAAATGCTTCATACGATCTACAGTGCCTTCCCCAGCCTGATGATGGTCTTCGTGTCCGCGGCCTCCCGGCTGCGCAGGGCGAGCTCGCTCACCGCGAAGGCTTCCTCCGCGGTGATTCGCATCGGCGTGCCCTGCTCGAGGTGCCTGACGAACTCCTCGAACAGCGACAGGGGCTCTTCCTTCTCCAGCCGGCAGGGAGGGCGCTCGTGGCAGAGCAGCGTCGCCTCACCACCGGCCACCTCGATGATGCCCCGTTCGCCGGCTACCCGCAGCCGATCGTCCCCGTGGCCAGGGGCGGCGTCGGGACGGAAATAGTCGAAAACCAGGGTGGCGCAGCCCGAGTTGGCGAGCCTGTAGAAACAGGCCCCCGAGCTTTCCATCTCCCCGTGGCCCCGGTTTCCCTCCGTGGTATGGCTGGCGGCCACCTCGGTGATCTTCCCGCCGGTGAGCCAGTGGATCCAGTCCACACCGTGGATGGCCACCCAGGGGATCGTGCCGCCGTAGGTGGCGCGGTGCGTGTACAGCGGGTGGCGGCTTCCGAGCTTGTAGGATTTCTGCGCCGCTATGAGCATCGGCTCCCCGATCAGGCCCTCCTTCACCGCGCGCCAGGCTGCGTGGAAAGCGGGATTGTAGCGGTAGGACAGCATGGGGCAGAGGGCCGCCTTGCCCAGCGCGTGCGCGCGGCGCAGCCTGTCAAGCTGCTCCAGGGTTACCGCCATGGGCTTCTCCACGAAGACGTGCATGCCCCTCTCCAGGCATTCGCAGGCAATGCGCGATTGCAGGAAAAAGAAGGGAGCCACCACGACAATCTGCGGCTTCTCCCGATCGAGCATGCGGCGGTAATCCTCGTAGAAGGGGATCAGGGACGGCTCAAGCTGATCCACGTAGAACTCCCGCGCGTCCTCGTCCGCGGATCCCGGGGCTATCCCGACGAAGCTCAGCTGGGGAAGGCGATCGCGCACCCCGAGGGCGAGATCGATGTGGCCGCTGGTGCCGATGATCGCTGCCTTCACGGGAATGCCTCCGCTTTCTACTATAACAGAGTGCGATCGGTGGAGGAACCCTGTCCGCCGCGGCTTGCCGCTCACGGCCAAAACGAATAACCTTTGCGCGCCATGAACAACGCTTCCCGCCGCGGTCACCTGCGCGCCCCGGGCACGCTCATCGTCATTGCACTGTCCTTCTCCCTTTTACTGGCGGTCACCATTGGCCATTCGGCGGACCGCGGGATCTCCCGCCTTCGCATCCTCGTGCCGCCTTCCACCGCGGCCCTGCCCTTCCTTCTCTTGGCAAAGGAGCACGCGCTGCCGGGCACCGAGCTCCATGTGGACCTGTTCGCAAATCATGCACAGGCGCTTGCCCTGCTCATCCGGGGGGAGGCCGATCTCCTGTACAGCGGCACCAGCCAGGGATGGGAGAACCGGTTGGACGGCAGCACGATCGTGATGATCGACACGGGCGTCTGGGGAATTTCCTCGCTGGTGGGCCGCGACCCTTCCCTGAAGGGCTTCGCCGACCTGCGGGGCAAGAGACTGGCCCTGCCATTTCCGGGCTCGCCGCTGGATTTCCAGAGCCGTGCGCTGCTCAGCAGGGAATCGATAAATCCCGACAAGGACCTCACCATCAGCTATGGCCCCTTTGCGCAGAGCGTGCAGAGGCTGCTGGCGGGCCAGCTTGACGCCGCCGCCTTGCCGGAGCCGCTGGCCACCCTCGTCGTGAAGAAGAACGGTCTCTCGCGTCTTGCAGACTACGCGCAGGCGTGGGGCGCGCTCACCGGCGGGGACCCGCGTTCTCCCCAGGTCAGCCTCTTTGCCACCGAGGGCTTCGCCCGCGACCACGATCAGCTGCTCTCAACACTCATCAGCGGTTGGGATGCCGCCAGCCGGCAAGTGACCACTGATCCCGCCGGCGCGGCGCGGCAGTTCGCGGCGCTTCTTGCCACGGATCCTGCCATCCTGGAGGAGGCAACGCGGCATACCCTCCTGGCCGTTCCCCCTGCCGCGGAGAACAGGACACGGGTCATGGCCTACTACAATGCGGTTTCCCGCTACCTTCCCGCGGGACCGCGGCCGCTGGATGAGCGGTTCTTCTTCACCCCCTGAGCATGATCGAGCCCCCGCACCGCGCCCACGGACTGCGGCTCAGGTTGCTCAGCGCTGCGGGTGTTCTTCTCATCCTGGCCGGCTGGGCCGTTGCAAGCCTGGCAACCGGGGCTTTCTTTCTTCCCCCGCCCTGGCTTACCGTCGCTGACACCGCCCGTCTCCTTGCCGACGGGTTCACCTGGACGCAGATTCTCATTACCCTGCTCCGCGTTTGCGCGGGGTTCTGCGCCGGGTTCCTCACCGGCCTGGCAGCCGGTATTGCCATCGGCTCGAAGCCGGAGTGGGATGCTCTTTTCAAGCCGCTGGTCCTCTTCTTCCAGGGCATGCCGCCCCTGCTATGGACAATTCCCCTTGTCGCCCTGATGGGCATAGGACACGTGCCGACGATCATCGTCATTGGGCTGATCACCTTCCCCCTCGTTGCCGTGACCATCGGAGAGGGCATGTCGACGCTTCCCCGCGAGCTGGGGGAGATGCTTGCCATCTTCGCCCCCGGCTTCCGCCCGCGCATGCGCGAGCTGGTCCTCCCGCACCTGAAGCCGTTCCTCGGAGCCTCCCTGAAGGCGGGACTCGTCCTGGCGGTGAAGGCATCGGTGACGGCCGAATACTTCGGCGCAAACAATGGCATCGGCTTCCAGATCCAGGCATCCTACATGTCGCTGCGCATCCGTTCCCTCTTTTCCTGGGCAGCGGTACTGATCCTCATCATCCTGGTCTTCAACCACCTGCTGCCGAGGATCCGCCTGGCCGGCCCGTTCCTCCGCAGGGCGTTCCTCCTCCCGCGCGCGGCGGCTCCCCTCCCGGAGGAAAGCGGGGAGCTGCGCCGGCAGTTCAGCGTCCGCCCGGAGGAGAAGCGCATTTCCGTGCAGGGGCTCAGCTTCGCATACGCGAAAGGGCCCGAGGTCCTTCGCAATGTCAGCCTGGAGATCGAGGCGGGAGAAATCGGCGTCGTCACGGGACAATCCGGGATCGGCAAGACAACGCTGTTGAAGCTGGTCGCATCTCTGGAGAAGCCGACACGCGGCAGCATCTCCCGTCCCGCGAGGATCGGCTTTGTCTTCCAGGACGACCGCCTTCTGCCGTGGCGCACCGTCGTTGAGAATGCCGCGCTGCCCCTGCTCTACGGCGGGTACAGCGCCGGGGAGTCACTTGCTTTCGCCTCCTACCTCCTGGGGCAGGCCGGCATGGCCGGAGAGGAGATGAAGAAACCGCAGGAGCTCTCCGGGGGCATGAAGAAGCGCGCGGCGCTGGCGCGCTGCTTCGCGCGGCTGCCTGATGCCATCCTTCTGGACGAGCCATTCAGCGGCCTGCACGACGAGGGCCGCGTGCTCCTCTGGGACATGTTTCTCCGCCTGCTCGCCCTGCATCCGGTTCCCACCCTGATCGTGACGCACTACCCCGAGGAGATCTCGGCCCTGGCCCCGTGCCGGCTCCTCACCCTCGAGGGGAAGCCGGCGAGAATCATCGCGGCCGCGGGAGAAGGCCGATCGTGAAGAAGCCCGAGGACCACTTCGACGTCATCTACAGGGGGCACGCCGAGCAGTACCACGAGCTTGTGATCCGCGAGGACACCAGGGGGAACCTCTGCACGGCGCTGCGCGGCATCGCGGACTTTACAGGTGCGACGGTGGTCGAGCTGGGCGCGGGAACGGGCCGTGTCACGAAGATGCTGGCCGCAAAAGCGGGCCGCGTCCTCGCGTTCGACAGGTCGCGACCCATGCTCGACGTGGCTGCCCGCTACCTCGCCGAGGAGCTGAAGAGCACTGTGAGGCTGGCGGAAGCCGACAACCGCAGCGTGCCGCTTCCCGATGGCGCCGCCGACATCGTGGTGGAGGGGTGGAGCTTCGGGCACACGGTGATGGACGCGGATGACGGATGGCGGGCAGCGGCGGAGGGGATAATCGGAGAGGCCCTTCGGCTGCTGCGGCCGGGCGGCACCGCGATCCTCATCGAGACGCTGGGCACCGGCTTCACCTCCCCGCAGCCTCCCGGGCCCATCTTCCCGCTGTTCTTCGACTGGCTGGAGAGGGACCTGGGCTTTACGCGCACGTGGATACGCACCGACTACACCTTCGAGTCTGTCGCGAAAGCGCGCGAGCTGCTACAGTTCTTCTTCGGGCAGATGGTTGGGCACGAGATTCTTCCCACGGGGGAGGTGAGCGTGCCCGAATGCACGGGAATCTGGTGGAAAAGGAAGCAGTCATGAGCTACCCGCGTCTTCACACTCAGCTCAGCATCGGTCCCTTCACGCTGGCCAACCGCCTTATCATGCCGCCGCTGGTGATCTTCAAGGCGGCCGAGGACGGGAGCGTCACCGCGGCAAACAGGGAGCACTACGCGGAATCGAGCGGCCCGGGCTACATGGTGGTCGAGGCCACGGCGATTTCCCCCGAGGGGAGGCTGGCGAGAAACCAGATCGGCATCTTCGAGGACCGGCACATCGAAGGTCTCGCGGAGCTCGCGCGCATCATTCGCGGAGGGGGCGCCGTGGCCGGGATACAGATCCACCATGCGGGCGGGCGGACCACCACGAAGAACACCTTCGGCCTTCCCATGGTTGGCCCATCTCCCATCGCCACACCCGAGGGAGAGGTGCCGCTGGAGCTTGACGAGGAGGGGATCCAGCGGATCATCGGGTGCTTTGTCGCCGCGGCGCGTCGGGCAAAGCAGGCCGGCTTCCAGGCGCTCGAGGTGCACGGGGCCCACGGCTATCTGGGCAGCCAGTTCCTCTCCCCGCTTGCCAACAAGAGGACCGACAGGTGGGGCGGGAGCCTTGAGAACAGGGCGCGCTTCCTCCGCGAGGTGCTGGCCGCCGTCAGGAAGGAAACAGGCAGCGGCATGCTCGTGTATACCCGCCTAGCGGGCGCCGACAAGGACCCGGGAGGTCTCACCCCCGCGGAAAGCGTGCAGGTGGCGCGCTGGCTGAAGGCGGACGGCGTCCCGATTGTGCACATGTCCCACGGGATCGGCGGCCTTCCGAAGATCGCGCCGGAGGGAAGCCGATGGTCAGACAGGATGCATCTCGCCATCGCCGTGAAGAAAGAAACCGGCATGCCGGTGATCGGTGTGGGGGACATCGTGGACCCGTCCCTCGCGGAAGCCCTCATTTCCGAAGGCCTCGTGGACCTCGTGGCCGTTGGACGCGGAATACTCGCCGACCCCGGCTGGGCGCGGAAAGCATTGGCGGGAAAGGCGGAGGAGATCGTGCGCTGCCGTCACTGCCCGCGCTGCCACTGGTTCACCGACTCATCGCGCTGTCCGGCACGACTGGCCGCCGCCCGCCCCTGAGCGCCGCGAGGCTGCACGCGCGCGCCGACGTTGACTTCGCGGCGCGCGTGCCCCAAGATAGCCGTGTATGACCGTTTTCGATCTCCTGAGCCGGTCGAGCATCGTCAAGAACGCGCTCACGCTGATCGTGTATGCATTCTATGCATGCGTGCTTGGCGTGAGCCTCGCGCCCTCCGCTGCCCTGCTCCTCTGGGCGGTGCGGAAGCTCCTCCTTCCCGCCCTCGTCGCGGGAGCATTTCCCGGGCTTGGCCCGCTGGTGCTCTTCAGCCTTTTGCTGGGTGTCTCGGCATTCGTGTTCTTTTTCTTCGGCCTGCTTTTCATGGGAGCCGTGATCCGTCTCCTGTCCCTGGGCATAAGACCCGGCCGCCACGACGCAGCCTCCCCCACCGTGCTGGTGTGGATGGTGCTGAACGGGGTCTGGACCCTCGCCTTCCGTCTCATCCTGCCGATGGTCCCCATGACGCCCGTCTCCATGATGTTTCATCGCCTGTCGGGATGCAGGATCGGCAGGAACGTCTGGATCAACACGATCAGCCTGGTGGATGCCTACATGATCAGCATCGGGGACAACACGGTGATCGGAGGGGACGCCATCCTCTCCCCCCACGTGTACGCCGACGGGAAGCTCATCATCCAACGCATCAGGATCGGGAAGGACTGCCTCATCGGCGCGCACGCCTACATCAGCCCGGGGGTCACCGTGGGGGACGGGTGCATCGTGGGCATGAAGGCATACGTGCGCCGGGGGTCCGTCATGCCGCCGGGCACGCGCATCACGACGGTAGCCGGCATGCCCATCCGCCGGGCGCTCGACCTGGAAAGGGGCACGTACAGGAAGCTGCATGCAGCGATGAAGAATTGATCCGCCGCGAGCGTGCGGCATTTGCGGCCACGAACTTGTGGCATTTGCGGCTGCCGGCGGCCGCGGGCCTCGGCGGCCGGCGAAAGGAAAACGTATGGGACGCGCAATCGAGCAGGACAATTCCTTCCTTCAAGTTCTCCTGAAGCTGATCCCCAGCGAGGTAATAGCAGTCTTCGTCTTCATACAAGGGGTGATGCCGCGGCAGCTATTGCCTCACCTCGTGGTGACGCTGCTGCTCCTGGCCCTCACCCCGTTCTATCTCTCCTGGGCCGCGGGTGTCCGCTCGCGGCCGCAGCTGGTCATCTCCACCCTCTCGTTCCTCGTGTGGATCTACGCCATGGGGATAGGGCCGCTGCGGTTCGTGCGGCCGCCCTTCTACGAGCCGTGGCACGGGGCGGTGGCACTTGCCGTGTGGACGCTCGTGCCACCGATGTTCCTCTCCCGCGGTGGGGAAGGCACACCCGGGTCTGCCCGGGCGGCACCCGCGGCGCTGAATCCGCGGGGTACCGCGGCGCCCAATCCGCGGGGTACCGCGGCGCCCAATCCGCGGGGTACCGCGGCGCACCGTCGGCGGCGCGCTTCATCCCCGAAGGCGCGATAACCGCCTGCGCGGCTGCGGCGGCGCAAAAAGCATCCCGCTCAGCCGCCGGCAGCGCCGCCCAGCGCCGCGGCCATGCGCTGCAGCGCGTCCGTAAGAATGCTCCGCGGGCAGGCAAGATTCAGCCTCTGGAAGCCTTCCCCTCCCCTGCCGAATATCGGTCCCTCGTCGAGCCACACCCCCGCCGTCCCCAGGAGCCTTTTCTTCAGCTCCGTGTCGGAGAGCCCGAGTCCCCGCATGTCCAGCCACGCAAGGTATGTGCCTTCCAGGGGGAATGAGCGAACGCGCGGGAGATGCTGCGCGAGGAATGTGTTGGTGAACCGGTAATTTTCCTCGACGTATCCGAGCAGCTGGTCCAGCCAGTCCTGCCCCGTACGCCACGCGGTCTCCACCGCAACGGTGGCGGGGGCGTTGGCAAGGCTGACGAAGATCGCCTTCTGCTGCCGGTCGAAACGCTCGCGAAGCCGGGCCGACGGGATGATCGTCAGGGATCCCCCCAGGCCCGCCAGGTTGAATGTCTTTGTTGCGGACACGAGGGTCACCGTGTTCTGGGCCGATGCATCGGAGATCGACGCGATCGGCACGTGGCGGAAGCCCCGCATCAGCAGGTCGCAGTGGATCTCGTCGCTCACGATCACGATGCCGCGCCGGCTGCAAAACGCCGACAGCCGCTCCAGCTCGGTCCTGTCCCAGACCCGACAGACGGGGTTGTGCGGGCTGCAGAGGATCAGCATCCTCGTGCGATCGTCGACGGCCCGCTCCAGGGATTCGAAGTCCATCTCCCAGCGGGTGCCGTTCAGCCGCAGGGGATTTTCCACAGTCCGCCGCTTGTTGCCGAGGACCCGGAGGGCGAACGGGTAGTACACCGGGGGCTGGATGACGATGCCATCTCCCGGCTCGGTGAGGGCAAGGATTGCCGCCGAAAGGGCGGGAATTACCCCGGGGGAGCTCGTCATCCAGTCCCGCTGCACCCCCCACCTATGGCGGTGCAGCAGCCACTGCCGCGCCGCCTCGAAATAGGACTCGGGCTCCAGCGTATAGCCGAAGATCCCGTGGGAGACCCTCCGCTGGAGGGCGCTCACGATCTCGGGGGGTGCCGCGAAGTCCATGTCAGCCACCCACAGGGGGAGCACCCCGGGGACGCCGCAGAGCTTCTCATCGTAGTCCCACTTGAGCGAGCTTGTGCCCCGCCGCTCGATGACGGTATCGAAATCGTATTTCACGGCCGGGATACTATGCCCGCTCGGCACCGTGTGCAAGCGGGCGCGGTTAGGCATATACTACAGAGAAAAGGAGGCTTTTCACATGTTCACCGAGGATACCTTCGCACCCGCGCCGCTCGGATTGAAGATCACCTTCATCGCGCACTCCACGCTGATCCTCACCTATGGTGAGACGGTCATCCACGTGGACCCCGTGGGCCAGTTCGCCGATTACGCGAAGCTTCCGCGGGCGGACATCGTGCTGGTCACCCACGAGCACTCCGACCACCTCGACCCGGCGGCAATCGAAGCTGTCAGGACCGCCGCGACCTCGGTCGTTGTCGCCATGAAATGCGCGGCTGCCGCAAAAGGGGCGATCGTTCTGCGCAACGGGGACTCGCGCGCGCTGAAAGGCATCAGGATCGAGGCGGTTCCCGCCTACAATGTCGTGCACATGCGCGCCCCGGGGACGCCGTTTCACCCCAAGGGCGAAGGCAACGGCTACGTGCTCACGCTGGGATCGCGAAGGCTCTACGTCGCCGGGGACACGGAGAACACCCGGGAGATGAAGGCCCTGAGGCGCATCGACATCGCCTTTCTTCCCATGAACCTTCCCTACACCATGACCCCCGAGATGGTCGCCGACGCCGCCCGGGCGTTCCAGCCGAAGATACTCTACCCGTACCATTTCGGGGACACCAACGTGAAGAAGATCGAAGAGCTGCTCGCTTCGGAGAAGGGGATCGAGGTGCGCCTGCGGCCGATGAGATAATCTGCGCGAGGGAGTGCCTGGCCTGGCGCCTACAGGCTCGCTCTCGGACCTCCCTGTCCTCGCTCGCCTTCGCCATCCCTGGCTACAGCTGCTTCACCTGCAGGCATCGGATCATGTACAGCTCGATGTAGCGCATCAGCAGGTCACGCTTCTTGATCTGCACGAGGCTCTTGCTGCCGGAGAGCTGTTCGGCGAGCGCATGGATCCTTTTCAGATCCGGGGGCCGTACCAGGAAGCTGCGGCGGATGGGGCGGAGAAAGTCGCGGACCAGCGCGTTCACGTCCTCCACGAGGTTCCGCTTCTGCTCGGGCGAATACAGCGGGTTCCACTTTTCGGCAAGCTCCGCGAGGGTCGCATCGATAGTGCGCCCCGCGGGAACGTAGTGCGCAATCAGGGAGGCCACGCTGCGGCGGAAACGGACGAGGTTCTCCTTGTTCGCCGCATCCGCCGGGACATCGGCGGATGCCACCTTTGCCACCTTCACTGTTTCCCCCGCCGCGGCGCGCGCGGCCGCCTGCTGCGGGCCCGGACCCTCGATCACGGTGCGGCGGCCTCGGAACATCCTTCGCAGCACGCGCACCACGCCCCCCAGCAGGGGAAGCGTCATCCACCACGGCAGGAACATCCGCGCGTCCTTCAGCAGCCCGGTGCGGGAAAGACCGAGAAGCTCGTCGAAGGGCCGCAGGATGTTCTCCACGGCGAAGCATTTCCGCAGCTCCGCTTTCGCATCGTCGGATATGGCGGTCTCTTCTCCCGCGACGTACAGGATGGCGCCGTTGGACATCGCGGCAAGCAGGGGATACCCCTGTTTCACCCGCTGCTCCACGTCCTTGCGGAACGCGGCGTCGCTGGTGGAGACCGGCGGCGTGCGCTCCTGCCGCATCTCCTCGGTCCACCCGTCCAGATAGAGGGTGCGAAGCTCCTCCGCCGCCTCCCCGAGCTTCTTCAGGAAGACAGGCACCAGCAGGTCCCTCTGGACGAAGTAGTCCTTCTTCTGCGCCGCGGCGTGCACCCGCACGAGATAAGGGATCGACTCGGCGCCGACGCGCTTCGTCTTCTCCTTCAGGAACGTGGTGATGAACTCCTGGCTGTGCTTGGAGACGTACGTCGCACCTTTGCCGTCTTTCAGGGCGAACAGCTCCTGGAACCCGAAGACGAAAGGAGCGCGGCGGACCTGCACCTCGAGGCTCTTCCTGTCCACTGCCCAGTTCTGCTCCTTCTGCACCGCCCCTTTCTTGTGAAAGACGGTGTAGCCGATGATATAGGCCGACTGGCAGGCGCCCTGGTCGACGTCGGTCCGGTCCGACTTGGCGCGGATATCCTGTAGAACGAGGTTGGACAGGTGCGTCCAGAATCGAAAGGTGAAATCGGTGGGAGAAAGCACCGTGGCGGCCGCCTTCTTGGGCCGCGTTGCCGCGTCCTCCATCGCCGCCCGCACCAGCGCCTCGCTTCCCCGCAGCGCGCCGACCAGCTTCGACTCGGCATAGGCGGCGTTCTTTCCCTCCTGGAGGTAGCGGCTGATCTTTACCGTTGCGGCGTCGATGAGATCGGTGCCGACGCACTGCCGAGGAACAACGAGGGAGTCGACGCCCTCGGGAAACTGCAGGTTGACGATGCCTTTCGCTTCGGGCGCGCTCTCCTGCAGCAGCACGCCCAGCTGCCCCTTCACATCGGCTGAAATGAGCTGCTCCGCCGGGATCGGCGCCGGGACGGTGTCCATCCGGGGGAAGGGCCGCAGTGCTTCCACGGAGAGCTGCCGATACAGGTCGACGAGGGCTGCCAGGGGATAGTCGGGGAGCCTGGCAAATCGCGGCTTTCCGCCCTCGGCAGTCACGACAAGAGCACCGGAATCAGCCAGCTCGGTCACCGCGGCCTCGATATCGCCCGCCTGCGCGTCCCCCTTCGGCAGGGATGCGACGAACTGGCGCAGATCGACGGAGCCGCTCCTGGTCCGGATGGCGAAAGCGCGCAGGAGCTCAAGAACATCCTTGGCAGACATACGACCCTCCCAGTGTAGTGCATCGCACAACGCGGGGCAACAATGAAAGCTTGAATTGGGAACTCCCGCCGACTACACTTTATGATGGGTTCAAATCCGTGAGACTGTTTCTTTGCCGCTCAGTCATACTCATGTCCCTCCTCGCGGTAT
>JBEKVA010000041.1:0-17022 GCA_049514475.1 Spirochaetia bacterium | reverse complement strand
AGTGCCTCGGTGACCTTCTTCACCGCCGCTCCCGGGTCCATCTGCGGCTCCTGCTGCGCGCCCGTCGCCGCGGCAGCGGCGGGGGCCACGACCCGCGCGCCCGGCTCGGCGGCAAGCTCGCCGCGCATCTGCCGCAGCGCCTCCCTGATGTCGGCGGGGCTGATCATCTGGTCAAGCTGCGTCAGGCGGGAGAGAAGCAGCTCCAGCTCGAAGCGCTGGTTCAAGGAAAAGCGGATGTTGCGGTACAGCCCGAGGAGCAGCTCGATCGATTTCTCGATCTGCGCTGCGCTCAGGGAATCCAGCACCGCGCGGTCGAAATCCTCCGGCGCGCTTCCCAGCAGCGTGTCCTTTTCAATCCCGCTCTTGAGGAACAGCAGGTTCCTGAAATACTCGGTGAGGGTGACGACGAACTGCTCCAGGGAAACGCCGGAGGCAAGGATCGCATCCATGCGCTGCAGCACGGCTCCCGCTTCCCCTGCGCGCAGCGTGCGGGCGAACTCGTTCAGCTCCTCGATGCCCAGCACGCCGAGCTTTTCCCTGATGCGCTCGAAGGTGATGGAGCCGTCGGCGAAAGAGACCACCTGGTCGAGGAGCGTGTAGGCATCCCGCAGGGACCCCGTTGCCTCCTTGGCGATCCAGATCAGCGCGCGGTCCTCCGCCTCCACCTTCAGCTCGCGGGATGCCTCGCGCAGCTTCTCCTTGATCTCCCCCGTGGAGATCAGGCGGAAGTTGTACTGCTGGCAGCGGGAGCGGATGGTGGCAGGGACCTTGTGCACCTCGGTGGTGGCAAAGATGAACACGATGTAGGGGGGCGGCTCCTCGATGGTCTTCAGCAGCGCGTTGAAGGCGCTGTTGGAGAGCATGTGCACCTCGTCGATGATGTAGACCTTGTAACGTCCCGCGTTGGGAGCGAAGAGCACCTCGTCGCGGATCTCCCGCACGTCGTTCACGCTCGTGTTGGAGGCGCCGTCGATCTCGATCACGTCCAGGGAGGCCCCGCGCGCGATCTCCCGGCAGCTGGGGCACACCCCGCAGGGGGTATCGGTGGGACCCTTTTCGCAGTTCAGCGCCCGGGCAAGGATCCGTGCCACCGAGGTCTTTCCGACCCCGCGCGGCCCGGCAAAAAGGTAGGCATGGGCGATCCGCCCGTTGCGGATGGAGCTGGTGAGCGTCGCGGTTACGAACTCCTGCCCCACCAGCTCGCTGAAGCTCTGGGGCCGTTTGCGTGTGGCGGTCACCTCATAGGGCATTATGTGCGGCCTCCGAGCCGCGAAGATCAGGGGACCCGGCACACCTGTGCGTGCGAGCCCCGAAAAAGCAACCCCTCCAGCTCCATTCAAGCCGCTTACGGCTCATGAACACGCTGCTTACCGCTGCTCCCTTCCGGGCCTGACGGGGTTGGGCAGCAGCTCATAGCGTATGACCTGAACATCAACGCTAAAGGGGTTGTACGGAGAGAGTGGGATTCGAACCCACGGTACCCTTACGAGTACACACGCCTTCCAAGCGTGCACCTTCGGCCACTCGGTCATCTCTCCAGGTCGTCCCCATAACTAAAAGAGCTCGCGGAGAGAGTGGGATTCGAACCCACGGAGCCGCAAGCGGCTCAACGGTTTTCGAGACCGTCCGATTCGACCGCTCTCGCATCTCTCCTTGACCCGGCGACAGGTCTTCTACGTGCCCAAGAGGATTCGAACCTCCGGCCTTTGGATCCGCAATCCAATGCTCTATCCAGCTGAGCTATGGGCACCTGTGCGTCGCATCCCCCGCGCACCGGCACGGCAGCGGCGACTGTACTTTCAACGCTACGGAGAGGGGGGGATTCGAACCCCCGGTACCCTTTAGAGGTACAACGCCTTAGCAGGGCGCCCGATTCGGCCACTCTCGCACCTCTCCCGTTCCAGCATCCCCGAAGACCCCCCCGCGCCGTCTCGTTCCCCGGAAGGCGCGCCCGCGCCGTCCCGTTCCTTTAAGGGCGCGGTCAACTTTCCTCTTGCGAGTGTGACCAAGGGGCAGCGGAAAGATGACCGGAGAGGGAGGGATTCGAACCCCCGGAACCGCAAAGCGGCTCAACGGTTTTCAAGACCGCCTCCTTCGACCACTCGGACACCTCTCCTGAGCAAAGAGACATGCGCCGGCTGCGCATCACTCACGCTCCACTGGCAGAATCCACTATACTGATCGACCGCTGCTTTGTCAACAAAAGTGGTCACCCTCGGCATGGTACGCCATACCGAGGCATAGTACGCCGTGCCGAGGCACGGGCGGGACGTGTCTGTCAGTGCGTGGCACTCAGGAGAGCAGCTCGAGGAGCCTTTCCAAGTCATCGGTTGAAAAATAGGATATCTCGATCCGCCCTTTCTTTCCGCTTCCGCGGATCTCGACCTTTGTTCCCAGCTTTTCGATCAGCTTCTGCTCGACGCTGCGCAGCTCGGGCTCTCCCCGCGGCGGCGTCACGCGGCCGCCTGTGCCGCTCTTTCCCGCGCCCTTCTTGCCGGCATTCAGGGCTGCCGCCATCTTCTCCGCATCGCGTACCGAGATCCCGTCCTCCACGACGCGCCGCAGCAGCACCTGCTGGTCGGCGGGGTTCACCACCATGAGCAGCGCCCGCGCGTGGCCCGCGTTGATGGCGCCGCTGGAAAGGGCTTCGCGGGCATCATCGGGCAGCTTCAGAAGCCGCAGGGTGTTCGCGATGGTCGAGCGGTCCTTGCCGACCTTCACGGCGATCTGCTCCTGGCTGAGGTCGGCCATCTCCATGAGCCGCCGGTAGGCCAGGGCTTCCTCGATGGGCGTGAGGTCCTCGCGCTGGACATTCTCGATCAAGGCGATCTCCAGCTTTTCCTGCGCGCTGAATTGCCGCACCACGACGGGAATCTTCGAGAGGCCGGCCAGCCGGGCGGCGCGCACGCGGCGTTCGCCGGCGATGATGATGTACGCGCCGTCCTTACCGGCCTCGGCGAGGATGGGCTGCAGCACTCCCTTTTCCCTGATCGAATCGGCGAGCTCCTTCAGAGTGGCATCGTCGAAATCGTGCCGGGGCTGCTGCGGGTTGGGCTGCAGCGCGGAGAGCGGCACCTCGGCCACCGAGGAGACATCGATCTTCTCGTCATCGCCGAGCAGGGCGCCGATGCCCTTGCCCAGCGCTTTCTTAGACATTGGAGATGACCTCCTCGGCCAGCCTCTGGTAGCTGCGTGCCCCGATGCACTCGGGATCGTACAGGTTGATGGGTTTCGCGAACGAGGGCGCTTCGCCGAGGCGGACGTTGCGGGGGATGATGGTGCGGAACACCTTGTCCTTGAAGTAGCCGGTGACTTCCTGGACGATGTCGTGCGCCAGGCGGGTGCGCACGTCGTACATGGTGAAGAGGATCCCGCCGATCTTCAGCTCGGTGTTCAGGACTTTCTGCACGCGGTTGACCGTCTTCATGAGTAGGCTGAGGCCCTCCAGGGCGAAGTATTCGCACTGCAGGGGAATGATGACGAAATCAGCGGCCACCAAGCCGTTCAGCGTCAGCAAGCCCAGCGAGGGCGGGCAGTCGATGAAAATGTAGTCGAAGTCGTCAGCGAGCGGGGCAAGGGCTTTCTTCAGGAAGTACTCCCGTTCCGGCTGGTCGACCAGTTCCACGGTGGCACCCGTCAGATCTATGGTAGAAGGGATGATGGAGAGGTTGGGGACCGAGCAGGCCTGAACCGCGGCGCGGGCGTCGACCTTGCCCATGATGACCTCGTAGATTCCCTGCTGGTCACGCTTCGCACCAACCGAGCTCGTCGTATTGCTCTGGGGATCGAAATCCACCAGCAGGACACGCTTGCCGGCCTCCGCCATGTAGGCGCCCAGATTGACGGCGGTGGTCGTTTTTCCCACTCCCCCCTTCTGGTTCGCGAATACGATCGTCTTCGCCATCGCAAGAGGAATACCTCATTTTCCCCCACCTGACAATAGAAGGTGACTCCTGTATACGAAACATCCGTTGGGATATTTCCTGCCGCCCAGCGAAAAAAATCAGGAAGGGCTTGCGTGCAGCCGGGACTTGCAGTATACCAGTGGCCGGTCATCAACTCGACGATCATCCTTGGGAGGGGAACTCGTGTTTGTATCAATTAAAAAGCGTAACGGAACTATCGTGCCTTTTCATCCCGACAAGATCACAACGGCGATCCAGAGGGCAGGAGAAGCAACGGAGGAGTTCGACGAGGAGGCGGCCCAGCGGCTGACCCTCCGCGTGCTCAATCTTGCCCACCAGGCGCTGCCGGGGGAGATCCCCTCGGTGGAGCAGATCCAGGACATCGTTGAAGATGTTCTTCTCACCTCGCAGTACCGCCGCACCGCCAAGGCGTACATCATCTACCGCGAGCAGCACGCCCGGATCAGGGAGATCGTCTCCCGCGCCGACGTCGACCTCATTGACCGCTACCTGGAGCGCTCCGACTGGCAGGTCAACGAGAACTCCAACATGGCCTACTCCCTGCAGGGGCTGAACAACTACGTCTCCTCGGAGATCAGCAAGATCTACTGGCTGAACAAGATCTACCCGCCCGAGATAAGGCTGGCGCACTCCGATGGCGACTTCCACATCCACGACCTGGGCATCCTCTCGGTGTACTGTGTCGGGTGGGACCTCGAGGACCTGCTGATGCAGGGCTTCAAGGGTGCCGCCGGGAAAGTGGAAAGCAGGCCGGCACGCCACCTGCGCAGCGCGCTCGGCCAGATCGTCAATTTCTTCTACACGCTGCAGGGAGAGGCGGCCGGTGCCCAGGCGTTCTCCCACTTCGACACGCTGCTCGCCCCCTTCATCCGGGCCGACCACCTGGACTTCGACGCGGTGAAGCAGGCGCTGCAGGAGTTCATCTTCAACATCAACGTGCCCACACGCGTGGGCTTCCAGACGCCGTTCACCAACATCACGCTCGACCTCAAGGTGCCCTCGATGCTCCGCGACAGGCCGGTGATCATCGGCGGGGAGTACACCAACGACACCTACGGCCAGTTCCAGGAGGAGATGGCGGTGCTCAATCACGCCTTCCTGGATGTCCTTGCCGAGGGGGACGCGAAGGGCCGCGTGTTCACCTTCCCCATCCCCACCTACAACATCACCAAGGACTTCGACTGGGATGACCCTGCCATGGACGTGCTCTGGCGGGTTACCGCGCGCTACGGCATCCCCTACTTCTCGAACTTCATCAACTCCGACATGTCCCCCGAGGACACCCGCTCCATGTGCTGCCGGCTGCGCCTGGACCTGCGCGGCCTTCCCTCGCAGAGGGCGCTGGAGAAGCGCGGCGGCGGCCTCTTCGGGGCCAACCCGCTCACCGGTTCCATCGGCGTGGTGACCATCAACATGCCGCGGCTGGGCTACATCTCCGCCGACGAGGGGGAGTTCCTCCAGCGGCTGGGAGAGGTCATGGAGCTGGCCAGCACCTCCCTGGAGATCAAGCGCAAGATGCTGGAGCGCTTCACGGAGAACAACCTCTACCCGTACACCAAGCACTACCTGCGCGGCATCCGCGAGCGCTTCGGCCAGTACTGGAAGAACCACTTCTCCACCATCGGCTTGGTGGGGCTGAACGAGGCCAGCGTGAACCTGCTGGGCGTCAACGTAGGCACGGAGACGGGCCAGCTTTTCGCGCTGCGCGTGCTGGACTTCATGCGGGAGAAGCTTCTCACGTTCCAGGAAAAGACGGGCAACAACTACAACCTCGAGGCCACCCCTGCCGAGGGGACCTCGTACCGCCTGGCGCGCATCGACGCCGACAAGTACCCCGGTATCAAGTCGGGCAACGACGACGGCCGCTTGGAAGAGGGACAGCCCGCGCGCCTTCCCTTCTACACCAACTCCTCGCAGCTGCCGGTCCAGTACTCGGATGACATCTTCGAGGTGCTCGACCTGCAGGATGAGATTCAGACCAAGTACACCGGCGGCACCGTCGTGCATCTCTTCGTCGGAGAGGAGATCACCGATCCGCAGAACGTGAAAAAGCTGGTGAAGCTGATCTGCGAGCGCTACCACCTGCCCTACTTCACCGTGACCCCCACGTTCAGCATCTGCCCCGTCCACGGGTATCTCTCGGGCAAGCAGGAAACCTGCCCGCACTGCGGGGCCGCCGCGGAGGTCTACTCGAGGGTCGTCGGCTACCTGCGTCCCGTGAACCAGTGGAACGAGGGCAAGATCGAGGAGTTCAGGGCCCGCAGGACGTTCAAGCTTTCCTGAGCCGGGGCCCTGGCCCGACAGGCAAACCCTGATGGTGATCGGCGGACTGCAGAAGTTTTCACTCGTCGATTTCCCCGGAATGATTGCGGCCATCGTCTTCAGCCGCGGGTGCGGCTTCCGCTGCCCCTATTGCCACAATCCCGAGCTGGTGGACCCAAAGAAGTACGCGGAGGCTATACCGCAGGGTGCTGTGATGGATTTCCTTGCCGCACGCAAAGGCCAGCTCCAGGGAGTGGTCGTCACCGGGGGGGAGCCGACGCTGCACGCTGACCTTCCCGACTTTCTCACCGCCATCAGGGGTCTCGGGTTTGCCACGAAGCTCGATACCAACGGCAGCAATCCCGACATGCTTTTTGGGATCCTCGAACGGGGCCTGGTCGACTATGTTGCCATGGACATCAAGGCGCCCCTCGCATCCTACGGGCGCCTGGTCGCGGCCCCGGTGCGGACCCAGGACATCAAGAGGAGCATTTCTCTTATCATCGAAAGCGGAGTAACGCACGAGTTTCGCACCACGTATCTCGAGCCCGAGCTGTCAGTGGATGACATGAGGGAGATCGCTCTGATGGTCCGGGGGTGCAGGCTGTTCGTGGTGCAAAGCTTCCGTCCCACCGCAACGCTCGATCAGTCGTACCGCTCCCACCCCAGTCCCAGTGCAGCGAGAATGGAGGAGATGCGGGCTATGCTCGAGGCCACCGGTGTGACCGTTACCGTTCGTTGAGCTGCCGCCGCTGCCTGGTCGAGGTCGCGCCTCCCCGTCAGGCCAGGACCACCTGCTCCGCTGTCACGATCACGCTGTGCAGATCCGCTGCAGTTGCCGCGTCTTCCAGTCTCTCCTCCAGGAAGTCGCTCTCGAAAATGCCCGCGATATGGGAGAGCAGGATCTGGTGGATGCGCGGGGTGTCCGCGGGGGTCAGCAGGATGAACAGCAGGTTGATATCCTCCCCTGGAACCGGTGACGGGATCGGCGTCTTCATCCGGGCAACAATCACCATCGGGTTGATCAGGCGCGAAAGACGGGCATGCGGGATGGCCAGGCGCCTGCCAACGTAGCTGCTGCCCAGCCGTTCACGCTCGGCCACGGCAAGCATGATCGCGTCCTTCGATACGGGCAGGTCGGTCCCGCGGATGCGCCGCAGCGCGCTGCGGGTTGCCGAGAGGATGCTGTCACCCTCGACGTCGAGCAGGGTGTGCTCGGGAGTCAGGAGGTCGGACAGCCTGACCGGCTGCTCGGTGGGATACTCCTCTTCGATGGTGCCTATCACTTCCTCTATTGCATCCTCCAGCGTGATGATGCCCGTCCAATGGCCGTCATCGGCATAGACAAGGGCCATGTGGGAAGCCTTGCGCTGCATCTCGGACAGCCGCGGTTCCAGGGGGTCCTGCTCCTTGAACACCAGGCAGGGCCTGACGAACGCCCTCAGGTCATCGATCGGCGTACCGGCACGCTCGGCAAGGAACAGGTCCTTGATGTGCACGTATCCCAGCGGCTTTTCTGTTTCCGCTTCCAGCAGCGGGTAGCGCGAGAGGCGATACTCCGCGATCACCCTGTCATTCTCCTCGCGGGTGGCGGACAGGCTCAGGCATCGGACAAGCCGCCGCGCCCTCATCGCGTTGCGCACTGTCAGCGTTCCCATGTCCAGGACGTTCTCGATGTGCAGCAGCCTGCGGAACGTCATCATGCCGCTGGACTGCGACTGGTCGAGGATGATCTTGATCTCTGCTTCCGAGTGAGCGCCATGGCTGACCCCGGGCGGCAAGCGAAAGAGACGGAGGATGCCATTCACCGTGCCGTTCAAAAGCCATATGGGGGCAATGAAGATGTGGCGGAAAATCACCATCGGGAAAGCCGTGATCAGGGCGGCCTTTTCCGTGCGGCGGATCGCGACCGACTTGGGCACCAGCTCGCCCAGCACGATGTGCAGATAGGAAACCACGAGGTAAGCAACCGCCACCCCGATGCTGTGGGCGACGATCTGCGTCGCAAGACCTGATATCCCCACCCAACGAATGACCGGCAGGAGGAGCTGGACAAAGGCCGGCTCCCCGACGAATCCCAGACCGATACTGGCCAGGGTGATCCCCACCTGGCAGACGGAAAGGTATTCATCGAGGTGCGCCTGGATGTGCGCCATTGTCTTCGCCCGCTTGACCCCCGAATCGGCGAGGGCTTCGATCTGAGTCGGCCTGGCTTTGACGGCGGCAAACTCGGCGAGCACGAAAAAGGCGTTCAGGCAAAGGAGCACGAATGCGACGAGAAGATAGAGCGCCAGCATGGGCGAGATGACCTCCTGTCAGCCAGAGTAAACCGGGAGCCCGCTCTTGTGAATGCCATACGCCCCACGTCCGAGGACCCTGAGGTCTGAGGATGTTTCACGGGAAACATGACGGTGAAACAAGATTGCCTGAAATCCATTCCCCGCGTATGAGTGTTTCACGTTAAACTTGACGGTGAAACAACCTTCACCTAAGATGCCATTATGGACCTGAACGACTTCGAGCAGGGATTCCTTCTTGGCATCCTGGTGGGAGAGGGACACTTTGGAGGTGACGGGCTTCAGGCACAGGTTACGCTGCGAATGCACGTGCGGCACGCCGAGCTCTTCCGCTGGCTTGCGGAAAGCGTTCCCGGCTCAAAGCTGTACGGTCCGTACAACCACGGAGGCAGGGAATACTACCAGTGGATGGTGAGGGGGAAAGCTTTGAAGGAAGAGCTCCTGCCCCTGTTAAGAAACAACTTGGACCATGTGGACGCGCATGTCCGGGGACGGATTGCCAGTATGATCGAGAGGTACAAGCTCGAGAAATAGTCGGGAGCACCATCGCGGCCCGGGCAGATCACCGAGACGCCCTCGGGAGGCTCACTCCTGGGTGCCTTCTTCTCCATCGCTCTCTGAATCCTCCGGCGCAGCCCCTGAATGCGCCTCCGGCGCAGCATCGGAGGCTTCGGCAGGGTCTTCCTCCCCCTCTGCTTCCTCGTGGGCCAGTACGTCGCGCTCTTCCTCGGGCCGCTGCTCTTCCTTCATCGCGTCCGCCTCCGGGGGCTGCTCGTCCTTGACCACGCGGGCAACACCCACCACGACGTCGGGCTTGGTGATGTTGACGATACGCACCCCCATGGCGGTCTTGCCAAGGGTGGCAACCTCCGCCAGGCGCAGCTTCAGCGCGTTGCCCTGGGAGGTGATGCAGACCAGGTCATCCTTGTCGCTCACCGAGAGAACGCCGACGACCTCCCCTGTTTTCTCCGTAGTCTTGTAGCAGATCTGACCGCGGGTCCCACGACCGTGGGGGGAGAAGTTATCGTACTCGATGCGCTTGCCGTAGCCGAACTCACTCACCAGCATCATCTGCTCGCCTTCCCGCACCATGGCAAGACCGGCAAGCTCGTCCTTGTTGGAAAGCCTGATCCCCTGTACCCCGTGGGAAGCGCGTCCCATGGCACGGACGGACTCCTCGCTGACGCGCAGGGCGTTCCCCTTGCGGGTGACCAGGACCACCTCGTCCTTGCCGGAGGTGAGCTGAGCCCTGACCAGGCCATCGCCCTGGTCGAGCTTGATGGCAACGATCCCGCGGGTCTTCGCGTTTGCGAACTCGGAGATTTTCACCTTCTTCACCACCCCCTGCCGGGTTGCCATGAGGACGAACCGCTCGTCTGTGAAATTGCGAAGGCTCACCACCGCGGTGATCTCCTCTTCGCTTCCCAGGGAGAGGAGCACCTTGATGCTCTGGCCTTTTGCCTGGCGGCTGCTCTCGGGGATCTCGTGCACCTTCACCCAGTAGGACTTGCCCTGGTTGGTGATGAACAGCACGAAGTCGTGCGTTGAGGCCACGAAAAACTGCTCGATGAAATCGTCCTCTTTCAGAAGCGCTGAAGAAGAGCCTTTGCCGCCCCTTCCCTGCCGCCGATACGCGGTCACGGGAATCCGCTTGATGTAGCCGCGGTTGGAGATGAGAATGGCCATGTCTTCTTCGCTGATGAGGTCTTCGATGTTGATCGTCTCGGCCTCTTCCTCGATGATCTCGGTCCGACGATCATCGCCGAACTTCTCTGAAATCTCCTGCGTCTCTTCTTTCACGACACCGAGGATCTTCGCCTCGCTGGCAAGGAGCTCTTTCAGGTGCTCGATGAGGGCCAGAACTTCGTTCAGCTCATCGATGATCTTCTGCACCTCGAGGCTGGTCAGCCTCTGCAGGCGCATGTCGAGGATTGCCTGGGCCTGCTTCTCCGAGAAGGCGAAGCGCTCGATGAGGCCCGTCCGCGCGGTATCCGCGTTGGGCGACTTCTTGATGATCGCGATCACCTCATCGATGTTGTCCAGCGCGATCTTCAGGCCCTGCAGGATGTGGGCGCGCTCCTCGGCGCGGGCCAGCTCGAAGCGTGTCCTCCGCGTGACCACTTCCTTGCGGTGCTCGATGAAGTACTGGAGCATCTGCTTCAGCGTGAGCGTCTGGGGCAGTCCCTTCACCAGGGCGAGGTTCATCACGCCGAATGCGGTCTGGAGCTGCGTGTGAGCGAAAAGCTGGTTGAGGATGACCTTGGGGGAAACGCCCTTTCGCAGGTCGATGACGATCCTCATCCCGTGGCGGTCGGACTCATCATTGAGATCGACGATGCCGTCGATCTTCCGCTCCTTGACCAGGTCCGCGATGCGCACGATCAGCGCTGACTTGTTCACCTGGTAGGGGATCTCGGTGACGATGATCGAGTCCTTGCCCGAGCTGGCACTCTCCACGGTCACCCGCGCCCTGACGATCACTTTTCCGCGACCCGTCGTGTAGGCATCCCTGATTCCCTTGCGTCCCAGGATGATGCCTCCCGTGGGGAAATCGGGACCGCGGACGATCTTCATCAGGTCCTCGGCTGACGCATCAGGTGAGTCGATGAGCTTCACGATGGCGCCGCACACCTCGCGGAGGTTCTGCGGCGGGATGTTGGTCGCCATGCCGACGGCAATTCCGCTGGAGCCGTTGGCGAGCAGGAACGGGAAGGCGGCGGGCAGGACCGAGGGTTCCTCCTGGGAGCCGTCGTAGTTGGGCACGAAGTCGACGGTGTCCTTGTTGATGTCCCGCATCATCGCTTCCGCGATCCAGTTCATGCGGGCCTCGGTGTACCTCACCGCCGCGGGAGGGTCGCCGTCGATGGAGCCGAAGTTCCCCTGGCTATCCACCACGGGGTAGCGCATGTTCCAGTCCTGCGCCAGGCGGACAAGGGAGTCGTAGATGGCGATATCGCCATGGGGATGGTATTTGCCCAGCACGTCGCCGGTGATGCGGGCGCACTTCTTGTAGGCCTTGTCGGCGTGCAGCCCCATCTCGTTCATGCCGAAGAGGATCCTGCGGTGCACGGGCTTCAGGCCGTCGCGGACATCGGGCAGCGCGCGGGAGACGATGACCGACATCGCGTAGTTGAGGTACGAGGTCTTTACCTCGTCCTCGATGGCGAGCGATATGGTGCGGGATTTCACGTCAGCCACGGCAGTCTCTCCCTCGCGGAGGCTTACACGTCGAGGTTGGTCACCGCGAGCGCGTTGTCCTCAATGAACTTTCTCCTGGGCTCCACGTTCTCCCCCATGAGGGTCGTGAAGATCTCTTCAGCCTCCACCCCGTCCTCGAGCTTCACGTGGATGATGCTCCGCTTCTCGGGATTCATTGTGGTCTCCCAGAGCTGCTCGGGGTTCATTTCACCGAGACCCTTGTAGCGCTGGATGCCCACGTCGGCTTCCGTCTTTCCGTTTTTCGCGAGGATCTCGTCTCTTTCCTTCTCGTCGTAGGCGTAGAAGAGATTCTTTCCCCACTCGATCTTGTACAGGGGCGGCATGGCAATAAACACGTGGCCGCGCTCCAGGAGCTCCCGCATGTAGCGGAAGAAAAATGTCAGGAGAAGGGTCCTGATGTGCGAGCCGTCGACATCGGCATCCGCCATGATGATGATCTTCCCGTAGCGGAGCTTGGAGAGGTCGAACTGGGCTCCCGCCCCCGTGCCAAGGGAGGAGATGATGGGAAAGAGCTTGTCGTTGGTCAGGACCTTGTCGATGCGCGTCTTCTCCACGTTCAGCATCTTGCCCCACAGGGGAAGGATGGCCTGGAACACCCGGTCCCGTCCCTGCTTAGCGCTGCCGCCCGCGGAGTCACCTTCGACGATATACAACTCGCACTTCTCAGGGTCATCCTCGGAGCAGTCGGCGAGCTTGCCCGGCAAGCCAGAGTTCTCCAGCAGGCCCTTCTTCCGCGTCAGCTCCCGCGCCTTGCGTGCCGCTTCGCGGGCTTTGGCCGCCATGATCGACTTTTCCAGGATCTTCTTGACGACATCGGGGTTCTCGTCGAAGAACAGGGTTAGCCTATCGTAGGTGAGGCTTTCCACGATGCCCTTCACCTCTGAGTTGCCAAGCTTCGCCTTTGTCTGGCCCTCGAACTGCGGCTCGGGCACCTTCACCGAGATGACGGCCGTCATGCCTTCCCGGACGTCCTCGCCGCTGAGGTTCTCTTCGAGCTTCTTCGAGAGGTTGAGCTTTTTCAGGTAATCGTTGAGACACCGGGTGAGCGCGCTCTTGAACCCGACGAGGTGGGTTCCGCCTTCCCGCGTGTTTATGTTGTTGGCAAAGGTGAAGATGGTTTCGGTGTAGCCGTCGTTGTACTGCAGGCCGATCTCCACCCGGGTGAAGTCGCGTTCGCTGTCGAAGTAGACCGGTTCCTGGTGGATCAGCTCCTTGTTCTTGTTCAGGTATTCGATGAAGGACTTCACGCCGCCGTCGAAGTGGAAGATGTGGCTCTTCTTCGGAAGGGCCCGCTCGTCTCCCACGGAGATGCGGATGCCCTTGGTGAGGAAGGCCAGCTCGCGCAGGCGGTTGGAGAGCACATCGAAGCTGAACTCGGTGTCTTCGAAGATCTGCTTGTCGGGCTTGAACCGGGTCACCGTGCCGTGCTTCATGGTGTCCCCGATGACCGCAACCGGCTTCTCGGGCGCGCCGCGAACGTACTTCTGGTAATAGATCTTCCCGTCGCGGTGGACTTCCACCTCGCACCATTCGGAGAGCGCGTTCACAACGGAGGCTCCGACACCGTGAAGACCGCCGGAAACCTTGTAGGTGTTCTTGTCGAACTTGCCACCCGCGTTGAGCTTGGTCATGACCACTTCGAGGGCGCTGATCTTCTCTGTGGGATGGATGTCCACGGGGATGCCGCGGCCGTCATCTTCTACAATGACCACGTTGCCTTTGCCTAGGAGGACAGAAATGGAAGAGCAGGCACCGACCAGTGCCTCGTCAATGGAATTGTCCACGATCTCGAAGACGAGCTGGTGCAGGCCTTCGAGGCTGGTGGAACCAATGTACATGCTGGGTCGTTTTCGAACGTGCTCCAGACCCTTGAGGACTTGAATGTTGTGTGCGCTGTAGGTTTCGTGCATGGAAACAGTTGTGTGGCTCACCAATCACCATACGAAGAATCCTGAAAAAAATCAACACGTAGTACACATGCGTTCAGCGTCCCGGGAGTCCTGTCGGGGTGTTTGCGCGCATTCTTTGCGGCGCTTCTCTTGCCTCACCGTCGATCCCGCGCTACATTCGCGCGATGGGGAATTGTGCTTGTGCGATTGCCCGGGATGGTCTACACTACCCCCGAAAGGCTGTGTGAATAAGCTGTGGATAGAGTACGGGTTTTTCGATCGGGCAGGCCACAGCACCATCAAGCGCTCTGTGTGATACAAACAGTAAGGGCTTGAATATGGACTGCACTATTAATAATTACATGATAAACACTTACAAGGAGGGCTCTCTTTCCCTCGTCATTTCCCCCAGCGTTTTCCCCGAGGCCGCGATTTCCCTTGTGTCCCGTGGAGTGACGTTGAATGTTAATAACCTGTGCATAAACTGGCGATAAGAAGGGGAAAATCTCATGGAGACGGGCAAGCGGAGCTACGAGGCCTTCTGGAAGCAGGCTGTGAAGGATCTGGCGGAGGACATTTCGGAGCAGGAGTTTTCCACCTGGTTCCGCGGCATCGAGTTCTCATCCAGCGGTGACTCCCAGATCACCCTCTCGGTTCCTTCTTCCTTTATAAAGGACCAGATATCCCAGAGATATCTCCCGAAAATCGAGGAGAAGCTGGCCGCTCTCGCGGGCCAGGAGCTGAAGGTAAAGTTTTCCATACAGAAGAAGGGCTCCGCGAAGGGCGCCCACGAGGAGACAGGCAAGACCCCGAAGAGCGAAGAAGCGGTCACGCGCAAGCGCCAGCATCCCCAGCTGAACAAGGAATACACCTTCGAGCGTTTCATCATCGGGGAATCCAACTCTTTCGCAGCGAACGCGGCGTTTGCCATCTCGAAGAACCCGGGAACCGGCTATAACCCCTGCCTGATCTACGGTGGTGTCGGCCTGGGAAAGACGCACCTCGTGCAGGCCATCGGCAACTCAGTCTACCGGGAGTTCCCCGACCTGAAGGTTGCCTACCTCACCGTGGAGACATTCGCCAACGAGTTCATCCTTTCGATCCAGAAGAAGACCGGTCACCAGTTCAAGAACAAATACCGCCTGGTTGACGTGCTCCTCATCGACGACATCCAGTTCCTCGAGGGCAAGGAGGGAACCCAGGAGGAGCTGTTCCACACCTTCAACGCTCTCTACGACGCGAACAAGCAGATGGTCTTTACCTCGGACCGCCCCGTGTCAGAGATCAGGAGCCTGTCAGACCGGCTTCGCAGCAGGTTCGAGAGGGGTCTGAATGTCGACCTGCAGCCCCCGAACTACGAGACGCGCATTGCCATCCTCAACCGCAAGGTCGAGGAGAAGAAGGTGAAGATCCCCGACGAGGTGGTCGAGCTGATCTGCCGCAATATCAACACCAACGTGCGGGACCTCGAAAAGGCCCTCACGAAGCTCATAGCCTACGCGGAGCTGGTCAACCGGCACATCACCCTGGAGATCGCCCGCCAGCAGCTGAAAGACTTCTTCGCACAGCCGAACCAGAAGAACATCACCATAGAGCTGATCCAGAAAGTCGTCTCCGACTACTTCGGTCTTTCCTACAAGGATCTGCGCGGGAAGCGCAGGACAAAGGCGGTGGCCTTCCCCCGCCAGGTGGCCATGTACATCTCCCGCGAGCTTACCGAGTACTCGACAACCGAGGTCGGAGCCGAGTTCGGCGGCCGGGACCACACCACGGTGATGCACGCCTGCCAGAAGATCGAGGACCGCATGAAGCTGGATCCCAACCTGGAGCCGACCATCCAGGCCCTGCTGAAGAGGATCAAGGAAAACAATGCATGAGAGCTGGGGACATCCTGTGCACGACGCCCGGACAACACGGCCCCGGAAGGTCGGATGCTCTGTTGACAGAATGCGTGCCATTGTGCGAAACCCCGGACAGCCCTGCATCGGGAGGGCGCATGTGGGGTTCCTGTGCACAACCGGCGGGAGTTGTTCCGGAGAGCAACTTCTTTTCCCGGAGGAACTTGGACCACTTACCCACAAGTCACCGGTGCTTACTAGCACCGGTACTATTGTGTATCTCTTGAAGAATTAAGATAAGAAAAGAAGGAGGAGAAGATGAAGTTCACCTGCTCGCGTGACAGCATCCAGAAGGCGATCTCCGTGGCCCAGGAGGTGATTTCTTCCAAGAACTCCCTCTCTGTGCTCTCCAATGTCCTGCTGACGGCGGCAAAAGGCGAGCTGAAGCTCCAGGCGACTGACCTGAAGGTCGGCTTCGAGACGAGCCTCCCGGTGGAGGTGGTCCAGGAAGGTACGACCACCGCATTCTGTGACAAGCTTCTGAACATCCTGCGAAGCCTGCCCGAAGGGGATGTCGAGCTGGAACAGGTCGATGCCACGATGTTGAGGATCCGCCCCCTCACGAAGAAGGTGGATTTCCAGCTGCGCTGCATCCCCTCGGACAAGTACCCCGAGCTGGCACGAGCCTCGGAGAACATGTACTTCGACTTCCCGCAGAAAGACTTCATCGAGATGGTATCCAAGACCCTCTTTGCCGTCTCCGACGACGAGACCCGCTACTTCATGAACGGGATCTACCTGGAAAAGAAGGACGACAACCTGGTTATGGTGGCTACCGACGGCAGGAGGCTTTCCTACATCTCGCGGCGCATACCGGTGCGCATGGAGAACCTGAAAGGAGTGATCCTGCCGCCGAAGATCCTCACGATCGTGCGCAAGCTCACCTCTGGGGAAGGCACCCTGTCCCTGGCGCTCACCGACAAGAACGTCTTCATCCGCATTGGCGAAACGCATCTCTCCTCGAATCTCATCGACGGACAGTTCCCCGATTACCGCAGGGTGATCCCCGATGCGCAGAAGTACCAGGCCCTCGTGGAGAAGAAATCCCTTGAGGACGCCCTGCGCCGCGTCTCCCTGCTGGTGGAGCAGAAATCGCGCAAGGTGGTCTTCTCCCTGGTCGCGGGCACCCTCACGATCTTCTCCAAGGAAAGCGAGCTGGGGATCGCCACCGAGGAGCTGCCCTGCGAATACACGGGCGCCGACATGTCCTTCGCGGTGAACTGCCTGTACATGAGCGAGCCGCTGCGCGAGATCAGCGGTGAGAAGGTGACCCTCGAGTTCAGCGACGTGAACAAGGCCATCACGCTGAAGCCGGTTCCCGAGGACGGCTACACGAACATCATCATGCCAATGCAGCTGGATTGAATCCGCCGCCCTGCATGCGTCGATGCGATGGGTTTTGAGCGGCTGCGGTTTTTCAATTTCCGCAACCTGAAGGACCGCGAGCTCGCCCTGGGCGCCCGCGAGGTCTTCCTGGTGGGGGAGAACGGGCAGGGAAAGACGAACCTGCTCGAGGCGGTCCACCTCCTCT
>JBEKVA010000040.1:0-17080 GCA_049514475.1 Spirochaetia bacterium | reverse complement strand
AGGGTGCTCACCGCCAACCACCTGGTGTCCGACGAGGGCGCCGAGGTGTTGATGCCCGACGGGAAAAAAATCAAGGCGACCCTGGCGGGCCGCGACCCGCTGAATGATCTTGCCCTGCTGCGGCTGGGCAGCGGCGTGCAGTCACCTGCACCTGCGGCAGCATCGGTGGGCGTTGGAGATCTCGTAGTAACCCTGAAGCGCGACTCATTTGATGGCATCAACGCCGCACTTGGAATGGTGAGCGCATCGGGGGCAAAGCTTCGCCTGGGCAGGAACGCTGTCCTTGAGCGCTACCTGCAGACCGACGACGATCGGATGATGGGAAGCACCGGCGGTCCGGTGGCGGACGCAGAAGGAGCTTTCGTTGGCATCCAGGTCTTCAACCGCCGCATGGGAGCGGAGGTGGCCATCCCCGCCGACATCGCGCTGGCGCGCGCAAAACTGCTGGAGGAAAAGGGCAGCGTGCAGCGGCCGTACCTCGGCGTGAAGAGCCAGGCAGTGAAGCTCTCGAAGGCGGCACACGACGCGGTGAAGGGCCGCCAGGAGACGGGCCTGCTCCTGGTGTGGGTGGAGGCAGGCAGCGCGGCCGAGAAGGCAGGCATCGAGGTGGGAGACATCCTGGTGGGCTTCGGCGGAACAGCGGTCAGTGACCACGAGAAGCTTGTCACGCTGATGGCCGAACGCGGCGCAGGAGCCAAGGCGGATGTAGAGATCGTCAAGGGCGGCGCGCTACGCAGCGTATCGCTGACGATCGGCGGAGCATGAGCCGTCTGCACCCCCGGGCGCGCATCATCGTGCGTGCCCGGGACCCCGCCCTGCGAGATCTGATTCTGGAGCGCCTCGACGGCCTGGGGGACGTGGAGGCGGGACCCGTCCTCGACGGCCACGACGCGGAGATCGAGACCGTGCCCGCGGAGACGGTCATAACGCCGCGGGAGATGGAAGTGCTGGGGCTGCTCGCCGAAGGTCTTGCCAACAAGGAGATCGCCGCGCGTCTTGGCTTCAGCACGCACACGGCAAAGTTCCATGTCGAATCGTTATTGAGAAAGCTGTCGGCGGCAAACCGCGCGGAGGCGGTAAAGGAAGGAATCCGCCAGGGACTCATAGGGGTATAGTGGCAAGCGTCTGGCTTGTCCCCGGTGCCCGATATCCCTATCTTCACAAGGATGGCGGAAAAATCCGGAAAGAAAAGCGGACGCGGCATCAGGAACCTGAAGCCGCTGCTCCCCTTCATGGGGCAGCATTGGGTGGCGCTCGCGGTCGGTTTCGCGTTCATGATCCTGCAGAACTGGGGCGCCGTTCGGGTACCCTCGTACTTCCGCCAGATCGTGGATGAGCTCACGGCAGGCAACAGGCCCGCGGTCATCATCCATCTTATCCTGATTGCCTGCGCGTACGCCGCGGTCACGGTGCTCTCGATGTACCTCATGCGGCGGCTCATCATCGGGGTGTCCCGCGAGATCGAGTACAGCCTGCGGGGGCGCATCTACGAGCGCCTCCTCGAGCTCGATTATTCCTTCTACCAGGCGCACGAGACCGGCGACCTCGTCTCCCGCACCACGAATGACCTGGACAACGTGCGCACGCTGCTGGGCCCGGGGATCATGTACATCCCCAACTCGCTCAGCATGTTCATCCTGTTCTTTCCCGTCCTCTTCCGCCTGAACGGGCCCCTCATGCTCCTGGTGACGGGGGTGCTGGTTGCCCTGATCGCGCTGGTCTTCATCGTTCTGCCCCGGCTGGAGCCGTACTACCGGCGCATCCAGGAGTCCACGGGAAAGATCAACAGCAGCGCGTGGCAGGTCATCTCCGGCATCACGACGGTAAAGCTGCACACCATGGAAGCGGAGGAGGAGAAGAGGTTCACGGGTGTGAACAGGGAGTTCCTCCAGCGCAACATGGCCACCGCGAAGATCCAGGAGTTTCTCTGGCCCACCTTCATCTTCGTATTCTCCATCACGCAGCTGGTCATCATTTTCGTGGGCGGTCGGCAGGTGATCTCGGGCGCCATGACCCTCGGGGAGCTTCTGCAGTTCACCGTGATGATCACCCAGCTCACCTTCCCCGTGCTCTCCCTCGGCTGGATCATGTCGCTGATCCAGCAGGGCATCAGCGCCATGGGCAGGGTCAACACGATCCTCGACGGCCCCGTGGAGCGACGCGCCGACTGGCGGGCCATCGAAGGGCAGACGGTTTCATTCGCCGTGAAAGGGCTCAGCTTCACCTACGCGGGGCAGGAGAAGCCCTGCGTGAAGGACGTGAGCCTCGACATCAGGGCAGGTGAGTTCATCGGGATCACCGGAACCATCGGCAGCGGCAAGTCGACACTCATGAATGTCCTCACCGGTCTCCTGCGTCCTCCCCGGGGCACGGTGTTCGTCAACGGCACCGATATCCGCGATATCGAGCCGGCCGCGCTGTTCCAGCGGGTCGGGATCGTCTCCCAGTCTCCGTTTCTCTTTTCCAAGACGCTGGCGGAGAATATCGCCATGGGAAGCGATGGCACGGGACGGCTGGATCGGGTGAAAGTGTCAGCGGAGAGCGCCGGGCTGGCCCACGACGTGGCGTCCTTCCCCGAGGGATACGGACAGATGATCGGGGAAAGAGGCGTCACGCTCTCCGGCGGGCAGAAGCAGAGGACGGCAATCGCGCGTGCCCTCATGAAGGACAGCCCCGTTGTCATCCTCGACGATTCGCTTTCTGCCGTGGATGCGAACACCGAGGGAAAAATCATCGAGAGCCTGCGGCGGCTGAAGGGGGAGAAGACGGTCATTATCGTTTCGCACAGGATCTCTCCCCTGAAGGGGGCCGACCGCATCTACGTCATGGACGAAGGAAAGATCCTCGAGCAGGGCTCCCATGCGCAGCTTCTGGCGCAGAAGGGGTTGTACGAGAGGCTGGTGCGCTACCAGCAGATGGAAAGCAGCCTGGTGCCATGAAACAGACCACCGACCGTGAGCTCTTCAAGAGACTGCTCCCCTACATCGGCCGCTATGCATGGCTGGGCATCGGCGCGCTGCTCTGCCTGGTCATCGTGGACGTGGCCAGCGTGCTGCAGCCCTACCTGGTGAAGCATGCCATTGACTCCAACGTCGTGCAGAAAGACCTTGCCGGGCTGATGCACACGGGGATCCTCCTTGCCGTGGTCATGGTGGCCGGCTGGGTCTTCCAGGTGATATCGGGGTACGGCATACAGTACCTCGGCCAGAGGCTGCTGCTGGACCTCAGGATGGACCTTTTCCGCAAGGTGCTGGGCCTTTCCAACGACTATTTCGACAGGACCCCGGTGGGCACAACGCTCACCAACCTCTCCAATGACCTGGAGGCGCTGCGGGAGTTCATCGCCGAGGGGATCGTGAGCATTGCCGGGGACATGCTGAAGGTCTGCTTCATCCTGGTGGCCATGCTCCTCATCAACCCCCTGCTCGCCCTGGTGGCCTTCATCACCATCCCGCTGTTCATCGTCGCCACGATCCTTTTCCGATCCAGCATCCGCACCGGCTTCCGCCAGGTGAGGAAGGCCAACGGGGAGATCAACGTGGCCTTGAGCGAGACGATCTCGGGCATCCGCGAAATTCACCAGTTCGGCTACGAGAAGGAAAGCAGGGATGCCTTCGGCCGCAACAACACCAGTTACCGCAACGCCTACCTGAAGGTCGTCAACGCCTACGCTCTGTTCTTTCCCGCCATCGAGATCGTTGCCAACGCGAGCATGATCCTCACGCTGCTCTTCGCCCACTTCTGGGTGGGCGTCCGCCTGGAGGTGGGGGAGATCTTCGCCTTCTTCTCCTACATCAACATGCTTTTCTTTCCGCTGCGCCAACTGGCAGAGAAGTTCAACCTCCTGCAGTCGGCGCGGGCGGCAACCGAGCGGATCTTCCGTCTGGTGGACGAGAAGGTGACCATCGTCTCCCCAAAGACGGGACCCGAGCGTCCCCTCGCCTCTCCCGCGGAGCTGGTCTTCGACGCGGTGCGCTTCAGCTACGCCGCCAATGCGCCTGTCCTTCGCGGCATCTCTTTCCGCGTAGCCCCGGGAGAAAAGGTGGCGATCGTCGGGCCGACCGGAAGCGGCAAAACCACCCTCATAAATCTCGTGACGCGCCTGTACGACGTGCAGGAAGGCAGGATCCTTCTGGACGGCGTGGACATCCGCACCATCCCGCTGGGCACCCTGCGCACGGCGGTGGCGACGGTGCCCCAGGACGTGTTCCTGTTCACCGGCACCGTGGCGGAGAACATATCGCTGTACAACCCGGCCGTGGACTGGCGCACCGTGGAGCACGCGGCCCAGGAGGTGCGCGCCAACAGGTTCGTGGCAAAGCTCCCCAAGGGCTACGGCGAGCAGGTGGGGGAAGAGGGCAAGCGCCTCTCGGAGGGTCAGCGGCAGCTCCTGGGCCTCTCACGGGCGTTCGCGCGGGACCCCTCGCTGGTGATCCTCGACGAGGCCACCTCCAACATCGACTCGGAAACCGAGCACCTCATTGGGGAAGGCATCCAGCGGCTGCTGCAGGATCGGACTGCTCTCATCATCGCCCACAGGCTTTCCACGATTCGCGCGGTGGACCGAATACTGGTCATGCGCTCAGGGGAGATCGTGCAGGAAGGCAGCCACGATCAGCTCATCGGGCAGGACGGCCTGTACCGCCAGCTCTACGAGATGCAGTCACTGCTCCTGGCGAAGTAGCGTTCTTTTCGCGGCAAGCCACAGGCCGCCGCAGAGCAGACCGAAGACAACATTGAGGGCGCCGACGACCCGCACCAGGTTGCCCGGGTTGAACGAGACGATGATCATCCCGATGCTTCCCATCACGATTGCGAATGAGCTCATGAGCGAGGATGCCGAGCCGGTATCCCCCTTCTGCTGTTCCAGCATGAGAAACGTGCTCGGCGGGCGGAGGCAGCTTCCCGCGATCGTGGCCGGCAGCAGCGCACCCGCAAATGCCCACGGCCCTGAGCGTCCCACCAGGCTCACCAGGAGCCCACTCACGATCATGACGGCAAAGCAGGCGTTGATGATTGAAAAGCGTTTGAATCCCCTCGAAAGCCGTATGTAGAGCATCGGTCCGATCAGCATCCCCGCGGCATTGAAGGCGAAATAATAGCTATACACCTGGCTGCTCAGGTGGAAGGTATCCTGGTAGATGTAGGAAGACGACGATATGAAGGCGAGCAGAGTAATGCTCGTCATCGAAAAGATGATGAGCAGGGAGGAAAATCCCGGGTTCCTGAGAACCACGGCAAGACGCCCGATGGTCTGCATGACGCTGCCGCTGCTCCTCGACGCCAGGGTTTCCCGGAACGCAACCGAGCCGACAATGACCGTGATGCCCAGGAGCGCCTGGGTGACGAACACGCCTCTCCACGAGGTGAATCTCAGAAGCAGCGCGCCAATGACCGGCGCAACGGCGGGTGAGATGACGACCATTGACTGCACGATCGCCAGTATCGATTCGCGCCTCTTGCCCTGATACACGTCCTTCACGATGGCCGTTGCCACGGCGCTGGAGGCGCCGCCGCCAATAGCCTGCAGGACCCTGAAAAGTATGAGCTGGTGTATGTTCACGGCAAAGGCGCAGAGGGCGCTGGCAATGGCGTACCCGGTGAGACCGAAGATGAGGATCGGCCTGCGTCCGTACTTGTCGCTCAAAGGTCCCCAGACCAGGGTCGCAAGACTGAAGAAGACGAAAAACAGGATCAGGGTGAGATTCGTCTGGTACTCGGGCACGTGAAAATACGCTGTCATGGTCGGCAGGGAGGGGAGATACAGGTCGGTTGACAGCGGCACAAACGCGCTCAAGAGAGCCAGGAAAACGATCACGCCTTTCCTTCCGAGGTACGTCTGCCTCGGTGCCATGCTGATGTGTGAAGGATCCATCGGGGTGCTCACGGTGAATGGCGTGCTCTGCTCATGATTTTGCGGTTACGGTGTAGTCTTCAACGGCACTGATGTCAACGTGACCGGGCAGGCTCAACGAACGCTGTACTGCACGCGATCCCAGACGTGTCGTCCGTCACTTCCGCGGATCTCCACGCGGTATTCTCCCCGTGACAGCGGAAGGATCGCGGAGCCGTCTGGCTGCAGCGATTCGAGCGGCGAACCGTTGATCCACACCTGCAGCGTCTCCGCGGGCGTTCCGGCGGTTTGAAGGCCGATGCCCTGGTGGCTGGCCGGCATGGACTGGTCGAGAAAATACACGGCGCCGTTGACCGGCTGCGTGATCTGCAGGCCTTCCTCAGGCGATGATTCGCTGATGAGGCCCGCCTTCCTTCCCTCGCGCAGCCACGCGGCATATTCCGGCGGATAGGAGGTCTGGATACCCTGCGCCGTCATGTGATGGTAGGAGCAGGGCGGCACGGAGGCATCCTCGGGCAGGAACTCTTCCATGGTGGAAGGGCAGGCGCCGCCCGGAGTGCCGCCCGACAGGGTACAGACGGTGACGCGCCTGCTGCCGGGGGGCACGGGAAAGCTCGCGTCGGGTCGTGCGATCTCCGAGAGGATGTCCACAACCACCCGGGCGGGGATACCGCTCCCCGTGCGTCCGATGATCGTTTCCCCCGAGAAATTGCCCATCCACACCCCCACGGTGTAGTCGGGCGTTGCCCCCAGCGCCCACACGTGCTGGAACTGGTTGGCAGTGCCCGTCTTGAACATGGCGGCAAAAGACGTGTTCATGGCCCGGGCAGAGCCGAAGCCAAGGAACCTGCTGGGCTGGTCTGAGAGGATGCGGCAGATCTCCGCAGCGGTGTACTCCCCGATGAGCGGCTTTGCCGGAGCGGCGGCAGGGTCGGATCCCAGCATCCGCGGGGCCAGGGGAACTCCGCCGCGCGGGAAGATCGAGAACGCGCGGGCCAGCTCGAACAACGACACCTCGGCGTTGCCCAACGCAAGCCCCACCCCGAGGTGCCCCCGCTGGCCTTCCAGGGATGAGAACCCCAGGGAGAGCAGAAAATCCGCGAAAGCCTGGACGCCCAGCCGCTGCAGCATGTAAACGGCAGGCACGTTCAGGCTGGAAGCCAGGGCGACGCGCAGACGGACGGGCCCGCTGAATCGCCTGTTGAAGTTCGCCGGCACATAGACCTCGGCGCCGCCAAAATCCTGCGGAATGTCGGGAAGGATCGCGTTGGCCGTGAAGCCGCTTTCCATCGCAAGGGCGTAGAGAAAGGGCTTCAGGCAGGAGCCGGGCTGGTTGGTTGCCAGCACGCCGTCGTTTTCACCCTGGTTGGCCTGATCGTACCAGTCCACCGAGCCCACGTAGGCAAGGATGTCGCCGCTGTGATTGTCGAAGACGATGCCGGCGCCCGTCGTCATGCGCTGGCGCGCGTACGCCCACACCTGTGTGCGAAGCGCTGCCACCAGCTTCCGCTGGAGCTCCAGGTCGATGGTGGTTTTCGCCTCTGGGGTGTCCTGCATCGTGGGATGGTGCTTCGCCAGGAAGCGCAGAAAATGCGGGGCCTGCGACGTATCCTCCCAGCCGCGGGCGACCCTGAGCTGCTCGACGAAACCCTGCTCTGTCGCGGGAAGGCCCCATTTCCCGCCCAGCCCCGTGGTACGGGCAAGGGCCAGCGCAGCCAACGCCGCCTGCCCGGGGTTTCCAATCGGGGTGTACAGCGCGGGACGCCGGGGGATCACGGTGAGAAGCAGCATCTCCTCGGGCCGCAGGTCCTCCAGGGAACGGCCGAAATAAAGCCGCGCCCCCGATGTCACCCCCTCCGCCTGAAAGCCGAAGGGAACGTGGTTGAGATAGAGCTCCAGGATGCGCCTCTTCGGCAGCCGGGCTTCAAGGCGCAGCGCGTCCCACGCTTCCCCCATCTTTGCGTGCCACCCCTCGCCGCGCTTCCTGATCATTCGCGCAAGCTGCATCGAAATGGTGGAGGCCCCCGAGATCGTCCTGCCGGAGCGGCGGTTCTGGCGCACGGCACGGCCCACGGCCAGGGGATCGATTCCCGGGTGCCAGAAGAATCTGCGATCCTCAGCGGCGATGAACGCCTCCCGCAGCCGGGGCGGCATGCGGGAGAGCGGGGTGAACTCCCGCATCAGCCCTCCCGCCAGGGGCATAATGTCCAGAAGCTGGCCGTTTCGATCAAGGAACCGGGTGCTCGTCGGGGCGCCCAGGAAATCGCGCAACTCGGGGTACGGCCACAGGGCGAGGAGAACCCAGAGGGAGAAAGCGAGGCCGCCGGCCGCGGCGAGTGCCGCTCGCCGGCGCCTCCGTCGGTCCCTCATTGCGCCCGTCTGATCACGAACAGCCGGCCGACGTCCCTCCCGAACACCGCAGGCTCGTACATCTGCTCCGCCGCGGCCGGCGGCGTGGGGAAGACGCCGGGGATCACGGCGCGGAAAAGGAAGTCCACCTCGGTTCGCCCGCCGTAGACCTGGGGGATGAAAAACCGCACCTCGTTGTCCAGCATCTCCAGGTGCACCGGCGGTTCGGGGGACACCCATTCGCCGTCCTCGTCCTCCACAGCCGGGAGCCTCTGGTTCTTTCCCCAATATCCCGAGGTGGCCAGGTTGGCATCCAGCGCCTCGCACCCCGAGGGGATGGGCAGGCGCACGGCCACCTGGGTGCGTTTCTTCGACGTGGTGATGTAGGCCTTCATGCGGTACACCTGGCCGACCACGAGATCCTTGTCCGCCACGGAGGCACCCTCGACGGTCTGTATGTCGGTGTACACGCCCATGCCCTCGTCACGGGCCATCGCGATTTCCGCGGGGATCGTGTAGCGCAGCTCAGCCGAATAGTAGAGATTCCCCGGCCCCTGCTTTTCGAACCGCAGCGGCTTCACCACGTCCCGCTGTATCCCCTTCAGCTCCTTGGAGGAGAGATCCAGGGTCAGGACCTGCCGGTTGGGCGCACTGCCGGTCAGCTTCTTTTCCAGCAGGCTCTTTCCGTCGAGGAGGATGCGCGCCTGGAAATCCGGCTTCTCCTTCTCCTCGGCGCGAATGACCTGCGCCAGCGCCTGCAGCGCCCAGTTGGTGTCCGCCGTGTTGTGCCAGTAGCCCGCCGTCTGCCGCTCGTAGAGCGTCGTGATGGCCCGCTGGACCATGTCGCTGCGGGGGTCGAGCTTGTGGGAGAGCATGAGGTACAGGCTCAGCGCCCCGATGTCGGAGTCCCAGTCCCACCAGTCCTTGTCGCGCACGGGCTGCGTGATGTCCAGCGAGCGCGTGTTCGGCCGCACGAAGCTCTTCATATTCTGCAGCATCGCCCCGGCCTTGCCCTTGTCCCCCAGTGCCAGGTAGGCGAGCCCCGCCATCCCGTACGCGGAGAGTCCAAGATCCGCTGACGCGCGGACCAGGCCGTCCACCTGCGTCTTGTCGGCACGCTTGTACAGGGCGGCGACGTAGACCCTGTACGCCTGAAGGTACGGCCGCGTCTTGAAGGCATCCGCATTGGCGGCCAGGTAGGAGAACAGCGCCTCCTCGTTGAACTTCGGCAGACGGTAGCCATTCTCGCGCGCGAGGAAGAAAATGTGCGCCGTGCGAAGGGAAACGTAGAAGTCGGCGCGCCGCTCGTCGGGCCACACGGGGAAACCTCCCACGGGAAGCTGGCAGGCGGCAAGGTATTTCAGGTTGTCCTCTACGGTCTTTTTGACATCCACGATTTCGGACTTGATGCCGTACGAGCTGATATAGGGTCCAAATGAGACAAGGGGGAGCAGGCGGGAAGTGATCTGCTCCAGGCAGCCGTAGGGATAAGAGAACACGTAGGAAAACGCCTGCTCCAGCGTCGTTACCCGGGTGGAATCCACGGAGACGCGCACGTGCCCCGTGTCGTCGGGGACGCCCGACGGCAGGATGATTCCTTCCTCCGAAAAATCAGGAGCGGCTGGCGCGTCAGGGGCCTTCTTGAACACCTTGTTGAGGAGGGTGCTCACCACGCCTTTCTGAGGCCCTTGGGCCCCCAGGACCTTTCCGATCGTGGCGACCGACTCGAACACCGACGGCCGCTCCACGGTGAAGCTCTCCCGCAGCCTCTCGGAAAGCGGCGCCGAGGCCAGGGTGAAGACGATCTGGCCGGTGCCTTCCCTTTCCGCTGCAAGGGTGAAGGACACGGGAATGGTGTCTTGCGGAGGAACCGTGACTTTCCGGGAGGCCGTGCCGTCCACTATCAGAAGGTCCGAGCTGCACGAGATGGTGACCTCCTGCGGCTCCTCCCCCAGGTTGGTCACGATGACCCCGCTCTCCGCGGTGTCCCTCACGCGCATCTTCCGCGGCAGGAAGGTACGGACGTTGATGGGGTTCTGGACTTTCAGGTCCTGCTCGGAGATTCCCAGCAGGTCGTCCTTGAGACCGAGGGCCGTGCAGCGGAATGTCGTCAGGGAATCGGGCAGCGTGAACTTCACGCGCACCTCGCCCCTGGCGTCCGTCATGAGGGAGGGCTGGAAGAATGCCGTCGGGCGGAAGTCCTTGCGCTCGGGGATCTTCGTGTCTTCCGCATCCCCGCCGTGCAGGTCTTTCACCTCGTAGGTCACCGGGTCGACCAGCAGGGACCGCGAGTCTGCCCCGTGGACGGCCAGGGGGAACTTCTCCGCGTCGTAGTAGAACGCCACGGGGTCGGGGACGTGATAGTTCACAAGGTCCACCACCCCGCGGTCCACGACCATGAAGGTGATTTCCGCGTTTGCAAGGGGCGCGTCCTTGTTGCGAGCGCGGATAAGGATCTCGGCATCCGTGCCGGGGCGATAGATCTGCCGGCCGGGAACGATCTCCAGGTCGATCCGCTTCAGCTTCGACTCCACCCGCAGCGCCACGACGCCGAAAAGGCCCTTGGGCTTGTCCAGGTCCTTCGTGGAATAGGTGTGCTTTGGCGGTCCCTGACGGACAGTGTAGGAGCTGAGGGCGACATACACGATGGGCAGGTAGTCCTCTTTGAGGGGGACTTCGATGACCTGCGTCGAGCCCTTCACCTCGATGACCTTCTGGTCCAGGATCCCCTCCCGCTCGATGGTCTGCAGGTAGGTTCCCGCGGGAATGGGGGACTGCATGAGAAGACGCGCCGTGTCCCCCGCCCCGTAGATGGTCTTGTCCGGCACCAGGGTGATGTCCTGCGCGCCCTCGGAATACCAGCGCACCCAGTCCGCGCCGGTTACATACAACCCGAGCCGCGTCGCCGCGGTGCGGCCGTCGGCATCCGCCGCCTTCAGCATGATCGAGTACATCCCCACGGCATCCGGGGTGAAGGTCCATTTCCCCGTCCCGTCGGGACAGTAGATGGCGGCGGTCAGGGTCACCTTCTCCACCCGCTCCCAGCGGGTGTTCACCTCGTCACCGACGCCCTGCTGCTGCGCGATCTTCCACTCGATGCGCCGCACCTCGGCCTGGACCTGCTGGCCGGCCGTGGGAGAGTACAGCGTGCCGTCAGGCCTTACCAGCGCGAGGTCGAGGCTTACCGGCTGGTTTTTTTCCACAAGGCCGTAGCGCCGGCCGCCAGGGGAGAGCTTGCCGGCAACATAGAAATCAGCGGGATGCACCAGCACTCCCCGCGAGGCGCCGACCAGCTGGGAGCTCGCCCTGTCGGTGACGTTGACGTGCAGCCGGTAGGCGTAGGCCTGGCCGAGGATTCCTTCCTTCGTTGTCGCCTGCTCGATCGGCGCCTGGCCGAGACCGGAGAGTGTCCCCCGGACGGCAGAAAGGGTCGACCGCGTGTCCGACACCTCCCAGTCCCCCGCGGGCCCGAAGATGTAAGAGTCCCAGCGGCTTCCCCGCGGCTGGAAATAGCCCGGCTCCTTCGTCCAGTAGCCTTCGTAGCCGGCCCCGCCCACCGCGCCGCCGGAAAGGTACTCCGCCTTCAGCGCGAAGGTGAGGATGTCACCGAGCACGAAGGGCCGTTCGGGGCTGGTGAGCGTGGTGGCAAAGAGCAGACGGCGGAAGAAGGACACAGTCACCGGCTCGCGCTGCAGGATCTTCTTCGCCTCCCCGTCGCGCGCGTACTCCATCAGGTAGTCGCCGGCCGCCAGCTCTTCCGGCAGCTTGATCGTGCCCGTGAAGCCGCCCGACGCCGAGCTCGTGCCCGTGATGGTGAGGTCCGCCTGCTGTGATTCTCCCTGCCGAAGGCGGATGGTAAATCCGCCCTGGTACGGAGAGTAGCGGCCCAGCCGCAGCGTGCGGTCGATGCCGCGGAAGGTCACCGTCTCCCCCGGGCGGTAGATCCGGCGGTCGCTGAAGAGGAAGACCTCCGGATGGGGCTTCTCTACGCTTTCGACATAGGCCACCTCGACGCCGTGGTGCCACGGGTTGTGGCTGAAGTTCGGCTCGAAGATCATCTTGTCGTCCCCCGACTCCACGCGGATGCGCAGGTGGCGTCGTTCGGGGCTGCCGGTGACCTGCTTGCTGCTGAAGAAGCCCTGCACCAGCTCACCGGGCTCGAAGGAGAAGACTCCCATGCCGGACTGGTCGGTCACCGCCGAACGGATGTCCTTGTCCGTGTCGTTGAGCACGACGGTGGCCCCCGGGACCACCGCTCCCGTGGAGAGATGCGAGACGAGGCACACGACTTTGTTCCACCCATAGCGGACGGTCAGCCCCAGGTCGGTCACCTGGAGGCTGACGGAGTGCGTCTGGGGGCGTTCCTCGCGGTGGCGGTACTCCTGCAGGGTCCACTGCGCCCCGACCCAGCCCTTCCCCGATGAGTTCAGCAGCCGGGTGAAGTCGACCACCTCGAAGTGCTTGGTGTGCAGCGGGAACTTCTTGAAATCGATCGGGGACTGCGTGACGGCGAAGTGGTACGGGTCGGTGATGGCCTCGATTCCCCACCTGCCCTCCTTGAGGTCCTGGGATTCCCATACCAGCTTCTTGGGGAACTGGGATTCGAGAATGCCCACGCCCTCGTTGGGGATATAAGCATAGCGGTAGGGATCGCCGATCTCAACGTTGAAATAGGTGGTCCCGCTCGACAGCTTCCTGCCATAGATGTCACGGAGCTGCGGGTCCAGGGTGACATGATAGGTCGTGTCGAATGCGAACGGCAGGTTATTGAGCTTCACCGTCGATTTCCAGAACTGGAGATTGGAATCCTTCACGTCGATCGGGGGATCGAACGTGATGAGGGACGCGAACCTGTCTTTCTGCGGGGGATGGCTGAAGACAAGGTAGACGGCATTGGAGTCCCCGCCGGTTCCACCGGGGAAGCCCCAGGCGTATTTCTCCGAGCTCTCGAATCGGAAGACGGTGAGCGTCTCGAAGGCAAGCTCCTGGCTCGCGGAAATGGGAAACAGCCCCGGCGCCGCCATGGCCCCTTCCTTCAGGGTGACGGCAACGTGGGCGGCCTCGGGGGGCATTTTGTCGAGGCGAATCAGGACCATGCGTGAAAGATCGTCTGCGGAGATATCGGGGCCCGGCGCCGCAGGACGGGAGGCGGCGAACGTCACCGGGGCGCCATCCGCGTGCACCTCGAGCCACGTGCGGATGAACGACGGATCCACCGGGGCAGAAAATCTCACGATGATGTTCCGGGCATCCGCAGGTGTGATCTCACGGGTCCCCTTGACCCCGCTTGCAAAGCCCAGCGAGAGCAGCCTCAGGTGCTCGGCATGGAACTCGAAGCTCGCAGGGCCCGACAGCTTCTTGCCTCCCAGGGACGTGGTGCCCGGGCCCACCGTTGCCGTATAGGAGACCAGGGGCTTCAGGCTCTCCCCCGGTTCGAAGGCCAGCATCCTCGTGCCGTACCACCGGTAGACTCCCTTCACCGCCGGGGTGATCTTCATCACCGGCGACGAAGTTGCAACGGCGCCCAGCCGTGCCAGCGGAACAACCGGCTGGCTGAAGACCACGTACACCGTCGGTGCGGTCATCTGCCAGGGCACCTCGCCCTGCGGGGCGGAGTCCGTGATGACCAGCGGGTCGCGGGTTTCCTGGATGAGCGCAGCCGCACCGCCTGCCGCAGCAGCGGGAACAGCAACCCGGGTGGCGGGTGTGAAGTAATCGATCCGCGTCTTCGCCAGCGCAGTATTCGCTGCTGCCGTGACGGCAGAAGGACGGGGAGGCGTGTCCAAACCGGCGGCCCCCTGTTGGCTCCAGAGTCCCGTCGCATTCACCAGGGTGATGACAATAGCAAGGATGGGAAGTCTCAACCTTTTACGCATGGCCCGAGATTATTCAATTTTCCAGCAGGGTGCAATCCGTCGCGCGCGCCCTCAGCCCGGGTTCACCTCGGCCATGATCAGCGCGACCTGCCCCACTTCCGCGGGGAAAGAATCGCTCAGTCTCTTCTTCTTCAGGTTTTCCCTGATGATCCACGCCATGTCGCGGTCCTGCACGGCGGCGAGCTTCCTCATGAGCGTGAATCCTTCGACGGGACTGTGATGGACGAACACGCTCAAGCTGTAGCCCAGGCCCTGGCGGAGAATCTTGAAGCCCTCGTCCTGCCGGCCTTTCGGGTCCAGGCGCGTCACGGCGGCAGCCAGCGTGCGGGCGGTCTCCAGGGCGAACAGGGCGAATTGCTCGTCCTTCAGCAGGGGCGGATGCGCCAGGCCGGCCGCGATGGCCCTCTTCTCCAGCAGCGAGGATTCCGGCAGCCAGCCGCTCACGAGCTCCCGCAGCAGCGCCGGGTCCGCCTCCCCGATGAGCTGCAGCCCCATGGCGGACGCTTCACGCACGCGCCAGCGGTGGTCGGAGGCCGCCTTCTTCAGCGCCGCGATGGCCACGCGCCTCCGCGGCCGCGGCAGGCCCTGGCCGTACAATGCGCCAAGCGCCGTCAGCCCGCAGACGGGCAGGAACTCCTTGCGGCTGTTGTTGGGGGCATTGGCGATCGAGGTCGATGCCATCTCCACGATGAAGTCCCACTGCCAGTCGGACAGGTGCATCCCCCCGACCGAGCGGGCGAAGGAGTACATGAGCTCCAGGTTCGCCCGGGGCCCGGGCAGGCCTGAGTTCTTTTGCAGCAGCTCGCGCAGGTCGTCGAGCTGGCTTTTCGACCTCAGCATGATCCCAAATGCGGGGAATGATTTCACCTCTGTCGCCTCCCACGGAGCGGCCGTTCATCGATCGTCTCCCAGTCCACGTCTTTCCACCACGCGCCGCTGCCTACCGTGCGCATGCGCACCAGCGCGAGGTCACCCGAGCTGAAGCTCAGCGCGGACGCCGCGGGCGCGATCTCCTGCCTCTGCTGGGGAGTCGCCTCGCCGCACCCCAGGAAGAACCCCTCGGCGGCGGGAAACGGCGCAGCCTGCATCTCCCCACCGCAGCGCGCCAGGGCGAGTGAGCGCAGACCGGCCCACATCCCGCCCGAGTCGATGCCCAGGTACAGCCAGCCGCTTACCCAGGCAGGGCCGCTCACCCTGATGTGCCAGGGAGCATGCACCGAGTGCTCCAGCTCTCCGAGCAGCGCGCCTGCGCCGGACTGGGCCCCCTCCGGCGGGGGCGTCGCGATGAATGCGATCGGCACCAGCGGGGGCATCGCCATTGCAGAGAGAAGCCCCTGCGCCGCGAATATGCCCGCCTGCAGCCTGCCGACCTCGGCCTCCGCCGAACCGGGCGGCACAAGGGCAAGGAGCGTGAAGCTCTCAGCGTCCATGCGTCAGCTCACCACGGGGAGACGGACACTCACCGTGGTCCCCTGCCCCTCGACACTCTGCACCGCGATGGTGCCGCCCAGCGCCTGCACCTCCGCCTTCACCACTGCCAGGCCGAGACCCGTCCCTGATTCTGTATACGAACGTGCGTTCGACGCCCTGAAGAACTCGCTGAACAGGCGGTCACTCTCAGATTCGGGAATGCCAATACCCGTGTCGGTGACGGCAAGGGCGGCCCCCGGCCCCACGGCCTGCAGGGACACGCTCACCGATCCGCCGGCAGGAGTATACTTGATGGCGTTGGAAAGCAGGTTGGTGAGAATGGACCTGATCCCTTCGGCGCTGCCGCGCACCGGCAGGGGCCCCGCGGCTGCCGCGGAGGAAAGCCGCACCCCCTTCTCAGCGGCCGCCGTATCATAGAAAGAGACGATCTCCGAAAGCGCCGCCGAAAGGTCGACCGTCCCCCCGCCATCGGGGCGCGCGCCCGGTGCCGTGTGTGCCCTCACCTGTGCAAGGTCGAGGAGGTCCCCCACCACGGCGGAAAGGCCGGCGGACCGGGCGCGCATGCGTTCGATCTCGGCCCTCTGCCTGTCCGTCAGCTCCCCCAGGTAGCCTTCCAGCAGCGTCATCGCTATCGACTGTATCACCGAAAGGGGTGAGACAAGCTCGTGGGCCGCCTTGCGCATGAACCACGACTTGGCCTCGTCGAGCTTCTTCAGCGCATCGTACACGGTGGCATTCGCGATTGAGAGCGCGGCAAGGTCCCCCAGCCGCGAGAGGAAGGAAAGGATCTCAGGGCTGAGCCTCCTTTTCTTCTCGCCGTACACGCACAGGGCGCCGATCACCTTCCCCGAGCGGCGTAAGGGAACGCAGATGAGGGATTCAACGCCGGCATCCAGCTCGGGGAAATCCCCCTGGTCTGCTCCCTCCACGAGCACCGGCCTGCCTTCCAGCAGGCTGCGGGTGGAAATGCTCTCCGCCGCCTCTGTCCGCAGCGGCGCCGTCTGGCGGTGGAGACCGGCAACGGAGCGCACGCTCATGCCGCTGCCGCCGGGATCCAGGAGCTTGATGGAGCAGCCGCGCACCCCCGTGACCTCGGCGGTGGAGCTGGTGATGGCATCCAGCACCTCCTGGAGCTCGGGTGAGCCGCCCGCCTTCCCGATGACCGTCGATATCGCCTGCAGCTGGTCGGCGCGGCGGGCAAGGGCCCCGCGGCCGGGCAGGTCGGCCGCGACCAGCAGGCCGAAAGCGCAGGAGATCAGCATGGCGGCGATCGTGAGGGGAACGGGAGGCAGTGACAGAGCGCCCAGGGCGGAGGCAATGGCCGCGCCGATGCACCCTGCCAGGAGCGGGAGGAGAGCTATCCAGAGCCTCCCCGGGTGGGCCCGGAACAATGCCTCCTCACTCATCGTGGCTGGATCGTAGCATGGCCCGGTGGCGCTCTCAAGGGCCCGCGTTGCCTCACCAGAATTCTAACCCAAGGACCTGATTTGCCTCATCCAAGAATCTTACCCGGGACTACCGTTCCCCATCGCCGTGTCCAGACGGCTGACGGGGGAAAAGGGAATGGGTT
>JBEKVA010000039.1:0-18034 GCA_049514475.1 Spirochaetia bacterium | reverse complement strand
TTCAAGTCCGGCAACGACGCCCCGTCGCTCCTGCAGCGGTTCCTGAGCGTGGAGGAGATAGCCCAGGGTGTGCTCTTCGCCGCGTACAACGACGGTGTGAATGGCAGCGCCATCTCCGTGGATGCCGGGGTGACCCGCGTGATCTAGCGGCGGGGCGCAGGCGGGGCAAAGGCGCGGCGCGGCAGGCGGACGGCGCAGAGAAAAAGGAGAGACAATTGAAAAATCGGGAAGCACGGCTGGAAGGCAAGGTTGCCATCGTGACGGGGGGCGCATCGGGGATCGGGGAGGCGGTGGCGAAGATCTATGCCGCCAACGGCTGCAGGGTGCTGATCGTCGATGTCAACGAGAAGCGCCTGCCCTGCGTGGCGGCTGAGATCACCGCCGCCGGCGGAACCTGTCGGAGCGTCCGCGCCGATGTGACGCAGGAGGAGGCGGTCATCGGCTTTTTCGCCGACACGGTCCGCGAATGGGGAAAGGTCGACATCCTGGTGAACAGCGCAGGCCGTGACTCCCTGGCACCCCCGATCAGCGAGGTGACCCTGGAGGAATGGAACAAGACCATCGGGCCGAACCTGACGGCGGTATTCCTCTGTTGTCGGGAGGCGTTTCGGGTCATGGAAAAGCAGCAGAGCGGGGGAAGGATCATCAACATGGGCTCCTCCTCCGCGCGCCTGGCCTCGGGCCCCGGCCACAGCCCCTACCGCGCCTCCAAGCATGGGATGATGGGGCTCAGCAAGAACATCCTCCTGGAAGGGGTGAAAAAGAAGATCGGGGTCACCGTGATCAACCCTTCCCACGTGAAGACCCCCATGACGGAGATCATCGACTCGGGGGCAAGCTGCATCGATGTCGAGAATGTCGCGGAAATCGCGCTCTACGTGGCGACGCGGGCGCCCGAGGTCACCATCCCCCAGGTTGCCCTCTACCCGACCCACAAGGCGCACCGCTACGGCATGGAAGTCTGAAGGAGGAATATTCATGAACAACTTCGAGTTCTACAATCCGACAAAGATCATCTTCGGCAGGGGAGCCGAGAACCAGGTTGGCGCCGAGGTGAAGAAGTACTCGCGCAACATCCTCTTCGTCCACTACGGGGACGGGGTCATCGAGAAGCTGGGCCTGTACGACAGGATCGTCGCTTCGCTGAAAAAGGAAGGAGTGAGCTTCACCGAGCTGAAAGGGGTGAAGCCCAACCCGGTCCTGAGTCTCGTGCACGAGGGGATCCGCGTCTGCCGGGCGAAGAAGCTCGATTTCGTCCTGGCGGTCGGCGGGGGAAGCGTCATCGACACCGCCAAGTCCATCGCCGTCGGCGTTCCCTACGACGGGGATGTGTGGGATTTCTACGTGGAGAAGAGCGTGCCGCAGAAGGCGCTTCCCGTCGGGGTGGTTCTCACCATACCAGCGGCCGGCAGCGAGGTCAGCCCGGACAGCGTCATCATCAAGGAAGACATCAACTACAAGACTCACCTGACGACCATTCTCCAGAGGGCGAAGTTTTCCATCCTGGACCCCGAGGTCACCCTGACCCTTCCCCGCTACCAGACGGCCTGCGGCGGGGCGGACATCATGGCGCACGTCATCGAGCGCTACATGACGCAGGTGAAAAATGTCGCGCTCACCGATCGGCTGTGCGAGGGCACGCTGAAGGCCGTGATCGACAACCTGCCCATCGTGCTGAGGGACCCCGGCAACTACGATGCGCGCGCAGAGATAATGTGGGCGGGCAGCGTGGCGCACAACAGCCTGCTGGATACCGGCAGGATGGGCGACTGGGCGTCCCACATGATCGAGCACGAGCTTCACACGTACAAGGACATCGCGCACGGGGCCGGGCTCACCATCGTGATGCCGGCATGGATGAAATACGTCTACAAGGCGGGGCTGGAGAAGTTCGTCCAGTTCGCCGTGCGCGTGTGGAATGTCGAGCAGGATTTCGACCACCCCGAGAAGACGGCCCTGGCCGGCATCGAGCGCTACGTCGAGTTCAACAGGTCCCTCGGGCTGCCCTCCACGCTGAACGAGATCGGCATCGCGGAGGCGCAGTTTGCCAAGATCGCCGAGAGGACACGGAAGTCCGAAAAGGACACCGTGGGATGGTTCGTGAAGCTGACAAACGCCGATATCGTCAACGTATTGAAGCTGTGCGCCTGACGGGACGGGGCACCTCGCGCGAATACTCGGCGCCCGCCGTCGACCGGGCGCTGAACATCCTCGAGTACATGGCGGGGCACCCGCGCCCCTACGGCGCCACCGAGCTCGCGCGATGCCTGGGAATCCCCGTCAACTCCGTCTTCAGGATCCTCAAGCGGCTGACGGAGCGGGAGTACGTCATCCAGGATGCGGCCTCGGGAGGGTACCAGCTCTCGACCCGCTTTTTCTCACTCGGCATGAGCCTGTACACGCGCTTCGAGCTGCGGACACGGGCCCGGCCGCACCTGGAATGGCTCAGCCGTGAAACCGAGGTGACCTGCCAGATACAGGTCCCGCGGGGGGACCGGATGCTCGTCCTGGACACGGTGAGCCCCGAGGTCCAGTTCTTCCTCCGGGTGGTACCGGGGAGCCTCGTACATATGCACGCCAATGCATATGGCAAAGCCGTCCTTGCCTTCACGGATGAAGAGGAGATCAGGCAGATACTTCCCTCGCGCCTTCCGCCTCTCTCCGCGAACACCATCGTGCTTCGCTCCGAGCTCCTGCAGCAGCTGGAGAGCACCCGCCGGACCGGGCTTGCCTACGACAACGAGGAATACACCTCGGGGATCGTCTGCATCGGGTCGCCCGTGTTCGACGTACAGGGCAAGGTGGCGGCAGGCCTCGGCGTCACCTGCATCCTCAGCACCGTGGATGCGGCCACCAAGACGGTGTTCGAACAGCGCGTGCTGGAGTGCGCGTGGCGCGTGTCGAAGGACATCGGGTACTCGGGGGATTTTTTCGTCGGCAAGGCGGCTTCGGCACAGGCGGCCGCCCCTGCGCGGGATCCCTAGCCGCTTCCTAAGGACTCTTCCCCGCGAGCAGGGCTTCCATTATTATCCTCGCCATGGTGCACGCCCTGCTGGGGGGAGTCATCTTTGCCGCTACTCTTGCGGCAATCATGATCCGGCCTTTCCGCTTGAACGAAGCGCTCTCCGCGGCCGCGGGTGCGCTCCTGATGCTCGCTGGAGGATTTGTTCGTCCGGGCGAAGCGGCGGTTCTCCTCCTGCGCCAATGGAACACCTTCGGGTTTTTCCTCGGCCTGATGGCGATATCGGCCCTGGCCGAGGAGGCGGGCATCTTCGACGCGCTCGCCGTCGCTGCGGCCCGGTGGGGCAGGGGGAAGGCCGCGCGGCTCTACCTCGCCGTCTTTGCGGTCGGGGCGGTGATTTCAGTTTTCCTGACAAACGACTCGACGGCCCTTATCCTGACTCCGGTGGTCTACGCGCTCGTGACGAGGCTTCGGCTGCCCGTTCTCCCGTTCATGTTCGCCTGCACATTCATCGCCGATACAGCCTCCTTTGTCCTTCCCGTCAGCAACCCCATCAACATCATCATCCAGGGAGCTTTCGGCAGCACCCTGGGAACGTACCTGAGATACCTCTTCCCGCCCAGCATAGTTGCCATCAGTCTCAACACCGCCCTGTTCCTGTGGCTGTTCCGCCGCGAGCTCGTCGTCGGATATGACCCGCTCCCGCCGTCCGGGCGGCAGCCTGGAAATCCGCGGCTCCTCCAGGTCTCTTGGTGCATCCTGGGGCTCATCGCGATTGCCTACATCCTCGGGTCACTTCTTGGCGTGCCGCTTTCCTTCATCGCCCTGGGGGGCGCGGCGGTGATGCTCGTCGCGATGCTCTCTGCCGGTCGGCTGGATGTGCGCGCGGCCGCACGCAGGGTGAGCTGGCCGATCTTTCTTTTTATCGCGGGAATGCTCGTCGTTGTCAGGGCCGTCGAGGACCTCGGATTCACCGCCGCCTTCGGGAATGCGTTGATCCGGCTTTCAGGAGGGAAGCCTTTCCCTGCCATTCTTCTCGTGGCCGGAGGGACTGCCATCGGGGCGAACCTTATCAACAACGTCCCGATGTCCCTCGTAATGGTATCTGCCCTGCGCGCCCTGCCCACCAGCGCCCCGGCGTATCATTCGCTGCCCTTCGCGGTGATATTCGGCGCCGATCTTGGGCCCAACCTCACGACGGTCGGCTCGCTGGCCACGATGCTGTGGCTTCTCATACTTCGTCGAAGGGGGCTGGAGATATCAACCAGGGAATACTTCAGGCTCGGCGTCACGTTCGTGCCGGCTCTCATCCTCATTGGGTCACTCCTGATCTGGGCCCGGTTGTGAAGCGAAGGAGGTCGAATGCGTATCCTGTGTGCAATTGGAACGCGCCGAGGAAGGGACGTAGTTCAACAGGCCGCGGCGGTCGCGCGGGCGGGCGATGAGCTGGTGCTCCTCCACGTGATCGACGAGGGACCCCGGCACGACCTGGACAGGCTGCGGGGCCCGCTGCACCCTCACCATGAGCACCGGGAGCAACTGGACGCCGCTGAAGAGGGGGCCGGGGAAACGATGCTGAAAGAGGCCGGCGAGGAGGCTTTGCTCCTCGGGCTTGCTGCCACGGAAAGGCTGGAGCGGGGAAGGCCGGAGCAGGTCATTGTCGCCCTGGCCGGCGAGCTGGCGGCGCGGGTGATCGTCCTGTGCGCCCGCGACTCGCCGCATGCCCACCCGAAAGCCGGTCCGCCATCGGTGGGCCACACCGCGAGGTTCGTGGTCGACCACTCGCCGTCCCCGGTGCTTCTGCTCAGGGGCTAGGGAGGCCGTGGAGGCACCGCGGCCGGACAGCCGCGCTTTCTACTTCCACGCCCCCCCGCGCGCGGCGCGTTTCAGGTACATGCCACGGCCCGCCTTGCCCAGGAAGCGGTCCCCGTCCACGATCACTTCTCCGCGGGAGAGCACCGTGCGCGCGTTGCCCTGCACCGTGTAGCCCTCGAACATCGAGTAGTCGACCTTCATGTGGTGGGTCTTCGCGCTGATGGTATGGGAGGCCTTCGGGTCCCAGAGCACGACATCGGCGTCGCTCCCCGCGGCGATCTCCCCCTTGCGGGGATACATGCCGAAGATGCGCGCAGGGGTGGTGGAGGTCAGCTCCACGAACCTGTTCAGCGTGATCTTGCCGGCGTTCACTCCGTGGTGGTGGATGAGCTGCAGCCTGTTCTCTATGCCAGGTCCCCCGTTGGGGATCTTGGTGAAGTCGTCCTTGCCAAGGATCTTCTGGTCCTTGAAGCAGAACGGGCAGTGGTCAGTGGACACTACCTGAAGATGATCGTTCGCGAGGCCCTCCCAGAGTTTCGGCTGGTGCTCCTTCGGCCGCAGGGGCGGGGTGAAGACGTACTTGGCCCCCTCGAAATTAGGCCGCTCAAGCTCGTCGATCGAGAGCAGCAGGTACTGCGGGCAGGTCTCCGCGAAGGCAGGCACGCCGCGGTCACGCGCCTCCCGCACTTCGTTCAGCGCGTCCTCCGAGGAGAGGTGGACGATGTAGACGGGCACCCCGGCAATCTCCGCCAAGGCGATTGCCCTGTGCACCGCCTCCGCCTCGGCGCGCGGGGGCCGGGTGAGCGCGTGGTAGATCGGCGCCGTCTTTCCTTCCGCCAGGGCGCGGGCCACGATGACGTCGATCACGCTGCCGTTCTCCGCGTGCATGCAGACCAGCGCGCCGTTCTTCGCGGTCTGGGAGAGCGCCTTGAATATCGTAGCGTCGTCCACCATGAAGGCGTTCGGGTAGGCCATGAACATCTTGAAGCTCGCCACGCCCTCGCGGACCAGGTCGTTCATGTCTTCAAGGCCGGCGCCGCCGAGGTCGGTGATGATCATGTGAAGCCCATAGTCGATGACGGCCCGGCCCTCGGCCTTTTTCCACCACGTGTCCAGGGCGTCGCGCATCCGGGTGCCCCGTGCCTGGATGGCGAAATCCACGATCGTGGTGGTCCCCCCGAAGGCGGCGGCCCGCGTGCCGCTGGCAAAGTCATCGGAGGACTGCGTTCCCCCGAAGGGCATGTCCAGGTGGGTGTGCGCGTCGATGCCGCCGGGGATCACGTACAGCCCCGCCGCATCGATCACCTTCTCCGCCGCGGACGCCGGGATGCCCGGCTTCACTTCCTTGATGCGCTCCCCCTCGATGAGAAGGTCGGCGTTCAGGGTCTTTTCCGCTGTGACGATCGTTCCGCCTCGAATCAGCGTGCTTGCCATGTGTTTCCTCTATGCTCCGGGCTTGCTGTAGACCCGGCCCGCCGTTCTCTGTTCCCAGCTTTCCCGCGGCCTGCCCGTGGCCACCTGCTCCATGGTGATGCAGCTCTCCACGGGGCACACCAGTGAGCAGAGATTGCATCCGACGCATTCCTCTTCATCGACGCGGGGCGTGCGCGCCCCCGCCAGGGACGCCGTGCCGTTTGCGCCGGCTGCCGCGCCGGCCGAAGCGGCGTGTCCGTTGCCCGCGTGCCCCGCATCCAGCTTGGCAATCGGGGTGACGGCGATGCTCGCCCTGCTGCGCGCCTCGCGGACCGCGGGTGACTCCCTGCTGCCGTCGTGGTGGATGCACTGGTGCGCGCCGTCCCAGCAGGCGATGTAGCACAGGTCGCACCCGATGCACTTCGAAGGATCGATGCGCGCCACGATCTTGTAGTTCAGGTCCAGGTGCTTCCACTCGGTCATGCGCGGCAGCGATCGGCCGCGGAAATCATCGAGGGTGCGATACCCCTTCCCATCCATCCAGGCGGAAAGGCCGTCGATCATGTCTTCGACGATCCTGTACCCGAAGTGCATCACCGCCGTGCACACCTGGACCGTTCCCGCGCCCAGCAGGATGAACTCCGCCGCTTCCCGCCAGCCGGCAATCCCGCCGATGCCCGAAATGGGAAGGCCAACCTCGGGGTCGGATGCGATCTGCTGCACCAGGTGCAGCGCGATGGGTTTCACCGCCGGGCCGCAGTAGCCTCCGTGCGCGGACATTCCCCCGACATCGGGCCGCGGGGTGAGGGAGTCAAGGTCGATGCCGGTGATCGAGTTGATGGTGTTGATGGCGGAAAGGGCGTCTGCGCCCCCGCGCTTTGCCGCGCGTGCCACTGCCCGGATGTCGGTGACATTCGGGGTGAGCTTTACCATGACCGGTGTGCGGGCCGCCTCCTTGGCCCACTCGGTGATCATGCAGGAATACTCGGGCACCTGCCCCACCGCGGCGCCCATGCCGCGCTCGCTCATGCCATGCGGGCAGCCGAAGTTCAGCTCCAGGCCGTCGGCGCCGGCATCCTCCGAGCGCTTCACGATGTCGTGCCAGACCTCGCGCTTGGACTCCACCATGAGGGAGGCAATCACCGTGTGCTTCGGGTAGCGCTTCTTCACCTCGGCCATCTCTCGCAGGTTGTCCTCGACGGGACGGTCGGAGATCAGCTCGATGTTGTTCAGCCCCATCATGCGCCGCCCGTCCCAGTCCACCGAGGAGTAGCGGGAGGCCGTGTTTACCACGGGCTCCCCGATGGTCTTCCATACGGCCCCGCCCCAGCCCGCGTCGAAGGCGCGCATGATCTGCTCGCCGGTATTGGTCGGGGGCGCCGAGGCCAGCCAGAAGGGGTTGGGCGTGTCGATGCCCATGAACTTCGTGGAAAGATCAGCCATTGGTGCCTCCCTGGTGCGCCCGCGCCGCTGCCGGGGCGGCTGCGGTCCGCAGCCGGCCTTCAAGTGCCTCGGCCATCACAAGCGCGCTCCGCTTGCCGTCGGCAACGGCATCCACCACTTCGCGGCCGCCGTTCACGCAATCCCCGCCGGCATAGTACTTTTCATTTGCCGTCCTGCCCGTCTGACGGTCCACCCCGATGTCTCCGCCGATGACCTGGATGCCGCGTGTCGAATGCAGCAGCTCGAGCAGGTGCGTCTGGCCGAGGGCCGGGATCACCGTGTCGCAGGCAAAGAGATACTCGCTGCCCGGCACGGGAACCACGCGTGCCCGTCCCCCGTTGTCCGCCGCGCCCGGACTGCCGTGCGCGAGCTTCACCGCCGTGGCGCGGCCCTCCTGGGTCAGGATTTCCAGGGGCACCGCGTTCCAGTGGAACTGCACGCCCTCGATCTTTGCGTGTTCGTGCTCGAAGCTGAAGGCGGGCATCTCTTTTTCAGATCTCCGATAGAAGATGTGCACCTCTTCGGCACCCAGCCGTCGGGCGGCGTTTGCCGCATCGATTGCCGTGTTGCCCCCGCCGATCACCGCCACGCGCTTCCCGACGGCCATTTCGGGTTCCGTCTTGTAGCGGGCAATGAAGCGCAGCGCATCAATGACACCCGCCGCATCCTCGCCGGGGATGTTGAGCTTTTGCATTTCTCCCAGCCCCATGCCCAGGAAGAGGAATGTGAACTCGCCCTCCAGCTCCTGCAGGGTGATATCCGTACCCACCACGGCCTTGCGGAACTCTACGCCCATGGCGCGGATCATCTGCACCTCGCGCTGGCTGTCGGAGGGCCGCAGCTTGTACTCGGCCACCCCGTAGGTGGCAAGCCCGCCGGGGAGCGGCCGGTCGTCGAACACGGTCACCGCATACCCGCGCTGGCGAAGCTCGGCGGCGCAGGCAAGGGAGGCGGGGCCCCCGCCGATGCAGGCCACCTTTTCCAGGTGACGGATCGGGGTTGGCAGCGGCAGCACTCCACGATTGTAATAGTCTTCCATCGCAAAGCGCTGCAGCCGCCCGATCTCGATGGGCTTCCTGTTGTACTTGTGCATCACGCAGGCGCCCTCGCACAGGACCTCGACGGGGCAGGCCCGTGCACAGCTCATGCCCAGGACGTTGGCCTCGAATATCGCGCGGGCGGAGCCGGCAGTGTTGCCGCTGGCGATCTTCTTGATGAAGCGCGGCACGTCGATGTGCGTGGGGCAGGCGGCCGTGCAGGGCGCGTCGAAGCAGCTCAGGCACCTGTTGGCTTCCGTGACGGCCGATTGGCGGTCGAGGGCCGGGTGCAGGTCGGGAAACTGCGCGAGGTTGCGGGCGAGCGGAAGCTCCGGTGCGCTCATGGCAGGGCCCTCCATGCCACAATAATACTCACGCGGCGTCGAACGGGGAAACTGCGACGACGTACGCGGCGGATTTGGGCGCCGACGTACTGCGCCGACGTACGCGGCGGATTCTGTGGCGGGCGCGCACGGGGCACGGGGCGCGGGGCGCGCACTCCGGCCGCGCGGCGGGGTGGCGCCTTAGGCGAAGCCCAGATAGCGCTCCGCGATGGTGGCGTACAGGACGATGGCCTTCATGTAATCGTCGATGAGCAGGTACTCGTCAGGCTTGTGTGCCAGCTCTTCCCGGCCCGGCCCGATGATGATGTAGGGGATCGGCGGATCGGAGCAGAGCACGCTCGCATCAGTGGCGAACCCGGGGGTGGGCTGCGGCTGCAGGCTGAGCCCCAGCTGCTCCTTGCAGAGCGCGATGCCCAGCTGCACGATGCGCTCACCGGCGGTCGTTGCCACCGCCACGCGGCTTCCCGTATTGCGGATGTGGGCGGTAAGGCCCGGCCGCCGCGTCCCGGCCCTCTCCACCGCGGCCTCCAGCTCCCGCATCATGCCCCGCTGGCTCACTCCTGCCGGCAGGCGGATGTCCAGGCTCGCGCGGCAGCTGTCGGGCACGACATTCGGCCCGACGCCTCCGTGGATCATGCCGACATTCAGCGTGGCCCGCCCCAGGAGGGGGTCCGGCCCCTCGGGCATGTCGATCTTCGCCATCTCCTCCAGCACCGCCTGCATATCCATGATGGCGTTGCGGCCCAGGTGCGGCATGGAGCCGTGCGCCGTGACGCCGAGTGTTTCCACCTCCAGCCAGAACGTGCCCTTCTGCGCGATGTAGACGTGAAAGCCTGTCGGCTCACCGATCACCACCGCCCCGACACCTTTCAGAAGCCCGTCAGACACGAGCCTGATCGACCCCGTGGCGCTCGTCTCCTCGTCGGCCACGGCGGAAAATATCACGTCTCCCTTGAGCCGGCGGCCGCTGGCGGCAAGGGCCTCCAACGCAACGAGCATGGCGGCAAGGCCGCCCTTCATGTCGGCGGACCCGCGGCCGTAGAGCCTGCCGTCCTCGACATGCGCGCCGAAGGGCGGATGCTTCCAGGGCACCTCCCCGGGAGGAACGACATCGATGTGTCCGTTGAAGAGAAGCGCCGGGGCGTCGCCTGACCCGCGCAGGCGCGCGGTGACATTGGCCCGGCCCGGGCTGATCTCGGTGAGCTGCGCCGGAAAGCCCCTGCGCTCCAGCTCGCGGGCCAGGAACTCCGCGCCGGGCTTCTCCTGCCCGGGCGGGTTCAGGGTGGGTATCCCGACGAAATCCGCCAGCATGCGGACGGCGGCCACGCGGTCGATGGGCAGCGGCGCGCTCAACGGCGAATCCGCTCCTGGACAGCGGTGAATATCGCTTCACAGGTCGCAGGGGAGGCGAGGGGCACCTCGCCACCGGGACGGCCGAAGGATGCAATCGCGTCCCTGATTGCCTCCCTGACGGAGATCGACAGCATCAGCGGCGGCTCTCCCACGGCCTTGCTCCCGTGGATGGTGCCGGCCTGGGCCGCCCGGGGAAAGAGCGTGACGTGGAACTCGATCGGCGCATCGCTCAGTGCCGGGATCTGGTAGGTGCTGGCGCTGTGGGTCTGCAGCCTGCCCTCCTTGTCCCAGCGCAGCTCTTCCCGGGTGAGCCATCCCATACCCTGCACGAAGCCTCCCTCGATCTGTCCCCGGTCGACGCCAGGGTTCAGGGAATCCCCGACATCGTGCACGATGTCCACGCGCAGCACGCGGTGCATGCCCGTGTAGCCGTCCACTTCCACCTCGCTCACCGCGGCGCCGCAGGCGTAGTAATAGAAGGGATGTCCCTCCGATTTCTCCCAATCCCAGGTGATGCCCGGCGTCGCATAGTAGCCGGTGGCCGACATGCTCACCCGCAGCCGGTAGGCCTGCTGGCAGACCTCCGCGAACGGGACGGCCGCTTCACGTGCGGCCCCGCCCACGCGCGCGAATCCCTCTGCAAAGACCACGTCCCCTGGTGCAACCTGCGCGCCCGTCTTTTTCTCCAGCAGTCCTGCCGCCACCGGCACAAGCCGCTCGCGCAGGGTGATGCACGCATCGCGCACCGCCGCGCCGTTCAGGTCTGCCCCCGACGATGCGGCGGTGGCAGACGTGTTGGGTACCTTGTCGGTGCTGGTGGGCATCATGCGGAAGTGCGCCGCCGGGAGACCGAGCTCCCGCATCGCTACACCGAGCACTTTCGTGTGCAGGCCCTGCCCCATCTCGGTGCCGCCGTGGTTGACCTGCACGCTGCCGTCCTGGTAGATGACGATGAAGGCGCCGCCCTGGTTGTAGGCGGCCAGCGTGAAGGAGATGCCGAACTTTTCCGCCGTGACGGCCAGGCCGCGCTTCACCCCGGGGTGTTCCCGGTTCCAAAGCTCGATGGCCCGCCGGCGCGCGTCGAACCCCGCCTGCTGCTGCACCTGCTCCCACATGGCATGCAGCCTGTTGTCGCCGATCTCCTGCCCGTAGTGGGTCGTGTTGGTGGCCCCGCTGCCGTGGTAGAGATTGGCATTGCGCACCTGCTCGGGCGGCAGCCCAAGGCGCCGCGCCACGCGATCCATGATCTCTTCTATTACGAGCATGGCCTGCGGCCCGCCGAAACCCCGGAAGGCGGTATGGGAGGTGGTGTTCGTCCGCGCCACCCGGCCGCTGAAGTGCACCGCCGGGATGTAGTAGGCGTTGTCCAGGTGGAAAAGGGCGCGGTCCATGATGGGCTGGGAGAGGTCAAGCGACCACCCGCCGTCGGAGGTCAGCAGGACATCTGCCGCCAGGAGCCGGCCGGTGTCATCGTAGCCCACCGAGAAACGCGAATGGAAGGGATGGCGCTTGCCGGTGATCGTCATGTCCAGGTCGCGGTCAAGCTGGATGCGCACCGGCCTGCCGGTCTTCACCGCGGCCACGGCCACGAGCGCCGCGAAGGTATTGCCCTGCACCTCCTTGCCGCCGAAGCCCCCGCCCATGCGCGGGGACTGCACGACGATCATGTTGCGCGGCCTGCCCAGGACTTCCGCCACGATCGTCTGGATTTCAGAGGGGTGCTGCGTGGAGGAGCTGACGAACAGGGAGCCGTACTCTCCCGGCTCCGCCCACGCGGCGTGGGTCTCCAGGTAGAAGTGCTCCTGCCCCCCGGATTCGAACTCCCCTTCCAGGCGATGCGGAGAGCCGGCCAGCGCCTGCCCGCAGTCACCCCGCTTCAGGATGTGCGGCCCCGTGAGGTAGCTGTCGTGGGCAATGGCATCCGCGATGCCCAGCACCGGCGGCAGCGGCTCATAGTCCACCTCCACCAGTGCCGCGGCGCGCCGGCACGCCTTCAGCGAATCGCCGACCACCAGCGCCACGATCTGCCCGTGATACACCACCTCGTCGCGGGCGAACAGCGGCTCGTCGTGGCGCGCGGTGCCGACGTTGTTCACCCCGGGGACGTCCTCCGCCATAAGGACCGCCGTGACCCCCGGCGCACCGCGCGCCTTCTCCGCGCTGCGCGACCTGATGCGCGCATGCGCGTGCGGGGAGCACACGGGCCAGGCTTCCAGCATGGGCCGGCGCTGGGCGGCATCGTCCACGTACAGGGCAGCCCCGGTGACATGGCCCCTGCCGCTCTCGTGCGACAGCGCGCGGGATGCATCCACAGCGGGCAACGTCTCCCCCATCGCGAAGTCCAGCGTGCCATCCTGCGCCACGCTTCGCTCCCCGCGTACGAACTTCTCCCAGAGGCTCACGATGAGGCCCCGCCGATAGGCGGCGCTTCCCCGCACGTCGTCGATGGGCGAGTACTCCGCGCGCAGTGCCTGCGCTGCCGCCTCCTGCGCCTCCTCGATGCGCCTGCCGAGCAGGGCCTCCTCGGCCTTTCGCGCCCGGGCGGTGGCCAGCGCCACCCCACCGTAGGCAATGCGCGCCAGGCGCACGACACCCTGGGCGTCCAGGTCAACCCTGAATGCGCCGGCCACGATGCTGATGTCAAGCTCGCGTCTCTTGGACACCTTCAGGAAGTCCATGCGCCGCGTGGTGCCCGGGGCCTGCTGCAGCAGCGGCACCATGATGCTGAGGATGATCTCTCCCGGGCGCACCGCGGTCCTGCGGTAACCAAGGAAGAACTCGGAGATGGGCAGCGTGCGTTCCCCGTCGGCAGAGGCAAGAGTCACGGAAGCATCGAGGGTGAGGAGCACCGGCGCGCTGTCGCCGATGGGCGAAGCGGTGGCGATGTTTCCCCCCATGGTGGCCCGGTTCCTGATGCCGCGTGAGGCAAAGACGCGCAGCATCCGGGCCAGGGAAGGGTACCCGGGTGCCATCGCCTCCTCGATTGCCGTGAATGTCACGGCGCCGCCGATTTTCCACCCGGCAGGAGTGCGCTCGATGCGCGTGAGCTCGGGCACCCCCTCGGTGGAGATCAGCAGGGGGAAGGAGGCGAACTTCTTGTTGATGTCGACGCCGATCTCGGTGGCCCCTGCCACCAGGCGCGCATCCGGGTATTCCTTCATGAGATCGAAGAGGGCAGCGAGAGTGGTGGGCCTGAAAAACCTCTCCCCCTGGGCGGAGTAATCCAGGGCGGGCAGAGGCGGCACGGGCTGGGCCAGGCGCGATCGGAAAGGATCGGCGGCCGCGCCCGCGGCCTCTGCTTTGGCCGCGGCCGCCCGCTGCGCCAGCGCCCCCAGCGCTGCGTCGCGGATGGGCCGATAGCCGGTGCACCGGCAGAGATTGCCGCTGAGCTGGTCGCTGATCTGCCAGGCTTCCCGGCAGTCCTCGCGGTAGTACATCTCGAAGAGCGACATGACGAACCCGGGGGTGCAGTAGCCGCACTGCGACCCGTATTGCGCCACCATGTGCGCCTGCACAGGGTGCAGCGTCTCTTCCGTGGCAAGACCTTCCACCGTCACGATTTCCCGGCCCGCGAACATGGGCAGGAGCGCAATGCAGCTATTGATGGCGCGGTATGTCGGCGCGCCCGCGGCGGTGCGGTCCACCAGCGCCACCGTGCAGGCGCCGCAGTCGCCCTCGGCGCAGCCCTGCTTGCCGCCGGTGTAGCCGTGTGTGCGCAGGAAATCCAGCAGCGTGGTGGTCGGTGCCATGTCCGCGACGCTCACGTGCCTGCCGTTGATGGTGATCGTGAAGCCTGTGGCGGCCGGGACAGCGGCGGGGGCGGCACGGGCGCTATTTTTCTTCATGGTGACGGATTGTAATAATTCGCCCGCGGGAGCGCAACCGCGGGGGCCCTCCCGGGAAGCGCGGCGGCCAGCCTCCGCGCCTGCCCTACGCGCCGAAGACCGTCTCCAGGGCGGAGCGCATCACCCGGGGATCCGGGTCCTTCCCCGTCCAGAGGCGGATGCCGATCACCCCCTGGTTCACCAGCATTCCCAGCCCGTCGATGGTGCGGCAGCCCCGTTGCGCGGCCGTGCGGATGAGGTGTGTCTTCGGCGGATTGGGAATCACGTCGGCAACGACCATTTTCGCCGTGAGCGTGCCGAAATCCAGGGCAAGCTCAGCCTTCACGTCCGGGTACAGCCCGATCGATGTCGCGTTGATGAGCACATTGGTATCCGCGGGCAGCGCGTACTTTCCCTTCCATTGGACGAATGAAGCGCCGGGCACAGCGGTCTTTTCCTTCAGGGCAGCGGCGAGCGCCCGCCCCCGTTCTTCGCTCCTGTTCACCACGGTGATGCTCTCCGCTCCTGCCAGCGCCAGCTCCACCGCAATGGCGCGCGCGGCGCCTCCCGCGCCGAGGATCACGAACCGCAGTCCCTTGGGTTTCACGATCTCCCGCAGGGAGGTGAGGAAGCCCTGGCCGTCGGTGTTCTCACCGACCAGCGTGTCTCCCGTGCGCACCACGCAGTTCACCGCGCCTATCAGCCGCGCGGATTCGGCCAGCGAATCCAGGAGCGGGACGACGGCGACCTTGTGCGGGATGGTGCAGTTGAATCCCGCGAACCCCATGGCACGCGCGCCGCGCACCGCGTCCGCCAGGCCTTCCGGGGTGACCTCGATCGTCAGGTACCGCCACGGTATCCCCATCTGCCGGTAGGCCGGCTCGACCATGGCCTGCGTGGGGTTCTCCGCAACGGGGTGGCCGAAAACGGCCGTCAGCTCCTGCTTGAAGCTCAGCTCTGCCACTTTTCCTCCTTATATGATGCGCCGTCCGGCCGAAGGAACCGGCCAAGCGGCTCTCCCACCAGCGCCCCGTCCTTGAACACGGTGCGGCCGCGCACCAGGGTGCGCATCACCCGGCCGCGAAGCGCCCGGCCAACATACGGGCTCAGGCGATGCCTGTCCAGGAGCTCGCCTGCTTCTACTATCGGCGATCCCGCGAGATCCACGAGGGTGCAGTCCGCGTCAGCGCCGATCCTCAGGCCGCCCTTGCCGGGCAGGCGGAAACGACGCGCGACATTGTCGGAGAGCATCCGCGCTGCCAGGGGCAGGTCCACCGGAAGGGTGAGCAGCGCCCGCAGCGTCGTCTGGACCCCGCTGATCCCGCCCCAGAGCTGGAAAAAGTCGGAGGACTGCTTCATGTCGGGAGGCGAGGGGGAGTGGTCGGAGCCGATGGTGTCCACCTGGCCCTCGGCCACCAGGGCTGCCAGCCGTGCCCGCTCCGGCTCGGGCCGCAGCGGCGGAGCGCATTTTGCCCGGGCGCCGATGGCAAGCACGTCGGTTTCGGAGAGCAGCAGGTAGTGAGGGCAGGTCTCGCAGGTGACGTCGCAGGCGCCCGCGGAGGCGGCTGCGCGGATGAGCCGTACACCGCGCGCCGAGCTGGTATGCACCACGTGCAGCTTGCATCCGGTCTCCGCGGCAAAGATCATGGCCCGCGCAATCGCCTCCGCCTCCGCCGCGATGGGCCGGGAGGAGAGGTAGTGGGCCGCGGCCGTGCGGCCTGCCGCGCGCGCCTCCGCGGCCAGCACGCCCACGATGGCGTCGTTCTCCGCGTGCACCGCCACCGGCAGCCCCAGGCGCGCGGCAATCCGCATGCCGCGGTAGAGGGAGGCATCGTCACAGCAGGGAAAGTCGCTGATGCCGCTGTTTGCCATGAACGCCTTGAAGCCCACCACGCCGCACTCAGCCAGGGCCTCCAGCTGGTCGAGGTTGCCGGGGGTGAGCCCTCCCCAGAGGGCGAAATCAGTCCGCGCCGCCCCGCGGCAGGCCGCGAGCTTTGCCGCGAAGGAGGGTGCATCCAGCGTCGGCGGGGAGGAGTTCAGCGGCATGTCGATGAAGCAGGTCCCCCCACCTGCCGCCAGCGCGGCGGATCCCGTGCTGACTCCTTCCCACGCGGCGCGGCCCGGATCGTTGAAATGCACGTGTGCATCGTTGACCCCGGGGAACAGGTGCAGCCCCCGAGCATCGATTGTATCCCGCGCGGGTCCCGACAGCTCGGGTGCCATGGCGGCAATCCGCTCCTCCTCGATGCCAAGCCACAGCGGCTCGACCCCGGTCTCTTTCACGACGGTTGCGCCGCGAATCAGAAGATCGTACGCCATGGCTCAGCTTCCCCGGTAGGTGGAGTAGGACCAGGGGGAGACCAGCAGGGGAACGTGGAAGCGCTCCCGCGCGTCGCTCACGAGAAACTCCACCGGCACCGTTTCCAGGAACCGGCCCGCATCGGGATTGCCGCGCTCGCGGAAGTACTCCCCGACGTGGAAGACCAGGCGGTAGGGGCCCGGCAGCAGGGCGGCGCCTTCCAGCAGGGGCGCATCCGTCCGGCCCTCGCTGTTTGTCACAACGGAGGCGAGGGTCTGTACCGCCGATCCGACGCCGCGGAACAGCTCGACGCGCATCCGCGCGGCCGGCGCGCCGGCCGTGGTGTCCAGCACGTGCGTGGTCAGTCTGCCCATTCTCACTCCCTCACGACGGTGCCCGTGATCAGGCCGAACGGCTCGCTGGTGGCGGTGAATATCTCGTTGGCGCTCGCCAGGTGAAACGGCTCGAGATTCACCGCCAGGCGGTGACGGTTGGGAAGGGTGAAGCTGACCGAGGAAATGGCGGGCACGGCGGCCAGCAGCGCCTCTCCCATGGCATAGATGGTCTGCTGCACGCTGCGGCTGTCGTGCAGGGCGAATGTCCGTGGGATGCTCCGCCGCGCCGTCTCGAAGGCGCCGTTCCAGTCGGCATCCGATCCGGGGAAATCCCACACCGCGTCGATGCTCGTCGCCAGTATCCTGTCGTCGGTCTCGGGCAGCGTCGTATACTGGTCCCTGAGAAACCCGCTGAAGCCCGAGCCGGTGGTCTTGATGACCTCCAGCCCGGCAATGCCGCCGCTGACGCTCGCCGGCTCTCCCCGCGCGCGGCGTACGCGGCCGGTGCGCCGCGCATGTCCCGCGCTGGTGAATGCGTGGGGGTGCGGGGATCCGTCCACATCGATCCGTTCCCACAGGGTCTGCTCGATGGAGGCCTCCGCCCACGCCACGTGGGGAAAGCTCTCGATGAAATGCGCCGTGAGGATTTTTCCCAGCGACTCGGGTGAGTCAAAGCCGTTCAGCCGCGCAAGCGCGTAGACGGTGTTCTTCATCGTGTCGGTGGGGATGCAGAGGTCATTCTCCCCGTGCGTGTATACGCGCTGGAACTCGCCGCCCAGGAGGATGTCCACCGTCATTTCCAGGAGTGTGTGCAGCGCGCCGCTTCGCACGACCTTTGTCAGCCTGACGCTGCTCTTCCCGTAGCTGTTCGCTCCCAATCGGGCCATTGCTCAGCTCTCCTCGACCCTGTCCAACAGGCGCAGGCGCGCAATCGCGGCAATTTCCCGAAGCGCCGCGGCAATTTCTTCCTCCCGCGTGTGAGCCAGCCGGACGGGAAACGCGGCACGTATGGCCTCCTTCCTGTTCTCCCGCGCGCAGATGACGAAGGGGAAGCCGAACTTCTCCCGGTAGGCCTTGTTGAAGGATTCGAAGAGCGAGATCTCCCGTGGGGAGAGATGGTCCAGGCCCGCGGCTTCCTGCTCGGCCCGGGAGTCGGCGGCGAGCTTCCCCTCCCGCGCCATTCTGCCCACGAGGTCGGGGTGGGCGCGG
>JBEKVA010000038.1:0-17262 GCA_049514475.1 Spirochaetia bacterium | reverse complement strand
TTCCTGAGCGCGAAATACGTTTCTACCTGACGTTTGCTGAAACAAAACGGCTGGGCCCCGGAGGACCCGGCCGTCTTCTTTACTGCTGGATGAAAGGTCCCTCAGTGGCGACGCTGGAATATCCGCCTTGCTGCATCGTGCACCAGAGGCTCGTGCCGCGGGGGGGCCAGGCCGCCCGGCCGGCGCTTCAGGCGCCGCGGTCGAGAAGACGCTGGAGGTTGTCGCGGGTCAGGGATGCCAGGGAAGTCTGCGTCTCGATGAAAGGCAGAACGTCGGCGAGGACCTCCTTCCAGTCGAGCCCGGCGCAGCGTGCCGCCACCAGGGCCCGCCAGTCGGCCGCATCGGGGACGGCGGCGTTACCGGCTGTCTGCGCCAGCGCGTTTGCGAGCATGACGATGTTCGGAGCGGGCCATGCGGAATCTGCCAGGTACCAGAACAGGTCGAACAGGTCGCGGCCCTTCACGTACGGGCGGTCCAGGATTGCATGCAGCTTCCCGGCAAGGAGCGAGGCCCGATCGTGGTGGAAGAGGTTCAACAGCAGGTGACGGCGCAGGAGCGTGGTCGTGCACTGCGCGCCGGCGGGCGGGCGGGTATCGACCTCGATCTTGATCGCCGTGACCTCCGAGGGCTGCACAGACAGGGACAGCTCGTAGAGGAGCCCCGGGAAGCGGATGAAAGCCGAGTGGACCGGGTGCGCGTCGCGGACCTGGGCATCCACCGTATAGCCTTCATCTGAAAAGTCCCGTTCCACCCTGCGTACCAGCGATCGGAAATCATACGCCGTGGAAGGCTTTTCCAGCGCGAAATCGAGGTCCTCGGAGTAGCGGGGGATCGAGTACAGGAATCGGAGGCAGGTCCCGCCGTGAAAGGCTATTCCCGCCATCGCCCCCGCCTCCTGCAGAGACCCGAGCACCCGGGCCTGCAGGTATTCCCTCACCCAGCTCCTTGCACTCAGCGCGTCGGGCAGCCTTCGCAGTCCGTCCCTGATGTATTCCTTCATGAAGCGTCCCTGCCCCCGGCGTCACGCAGCTCTTCGAGGATCCGCCGCGCCCTCTCCAGCTTGGGACGACCGCTTCTCTGCACGAGCGCGAGCAGGGCGGCAGGGTCGAGCTGGTCGAGGTTCTGCAGACGAAGAGCGCGCAGGTAGGACGGGGAGTCTCCCCCGGGCGTGAGATGAATGAGGTCGCACAGGGCTTTCTCAGGCGTTGCCAGCAGTGCGATCTTTCCCGGTGATACCTCTTCGCGGCGATAGGAGAAAAAGAAACCGCGGCTGATGTGGCGATAGGCGAAGGTCCCGAAGGCCGTGGTCCACATCCAGGGGCGGAGCGTGGTCACGCTGGTGATCACGGGCACGTGCTCGGGGATCATCCCGTAATAGGCAAGGGCGGACTGCAGGCTCACGTACGAGGCACGCACCAGGCTGTTGGCCAGGATGAACGGGTGCGGAGCGGAGGACCTGTACGGCTCCGCCAGGGCATAGAGGCCGCGCCTGAGCTGCACGATCCTGCCAGCTTCATTCCAGCGGGAAAGCTGCCTGCGGAGCTGCCGGGGATCGATGTTTCCCGAGATCAGGAGGCCCGATGTAAAGACCGGCTCTTCTTTCACCAGGCTTACAAGCTCCTGGAATTTCATAACAATAATATACCAAAATTGGCAAATTACTGCAACGAAAATAAAAGCGTGCCTTGACTCCGCAGAGGGTCGCGGCTACCCTGATTGTCTACCATATGAAACCTATACTTGGTCTTCTGTGCGCACTGGCCTGTCTCGGCCTCGGTTCCCCCCCAACGGGCGCGCAGGCCGTAACGGTTGATTACATCGAGGGAAAAGCCTCACAGCGCGTCGGCGATGCCTGGGCCGGTCTCGCCGTCGGGGACCAGGTCGCCCTCGATACATCCGTCAGGCTCGAAGAGCTTTCTCTCGTCCAGCTAAAGGGACAGGGCACGACCATCACCCTGTGCCAAGCAGGGACATACGGCCTGCGCAGCGTCGTGAAAGCACGGGCCTCCCTGCGCTCGGCGGGCGCGGCAACCGCGGTTGCCACCGCCTTTTCCCGCATTATCCACGGGACGGGGCGGAACACCAACGCGCCGGGCGGTGTCCGCTCGGAGATGATCGACATATCCGAAGCCACGAGGGATTTCGACACGGGTGGACCGCTTGTATCAGGAAAGAGCTATCTCGCCTCCGGTGAGTACGACAAGGCAATCGCGGAGCTCGCACCTGCTGTGCAGGCCGCTCCGGGCGGCGAGGCCGGCTTCTGCCTGGCCACGGCGTACTCGCTGAAAGGCGACCCGAGGAGCTCTCTCGAAGCGCTCGCCGCGGTCGCCCCCACCGGAAGGGAAGAATGGGCGCCTGATTACATCCTTCTGCGCGCCAAGCTGCTGCTCGACACCTTCGCGTTCCAACGTGCCGTCGATGTGCTGACGGCAGCGAGCGCGCTGTTCGAGAACGATGAGGAGCGCGCGCAGACCTGGTATTTCCTCCTGGCGCTGGGCTACCGGGGCACCGGGGATTCGGCACGCTCCGCGGCGTGCCTGGACACGGTGCAGTCCCTGGCGCCTGAGACAGAGCTTGCGGCATCCGCGGCACGGCTGCGGGAGCTTCCATAGACCGGCTGCCCGTACCCGTCGGGACAACGCCTCGGGGCATTGGCCGAACCCCCGCCGTTTGTTTATCATCGCCTCATGTCAGCACCATTCACGGAAAAGGTCGCGCTGGTCACCGGCGGCGCACGGGGAATAGGGTTTGCAATAGCTGAGGCCCTCCTGCGGGAAGGGGCGAAAGTCTTCATCTGCGGCCGGGACGCAGCAGCGGTGAAGAGCGCGGTTGCAAGGCTTGCCGCGACCGGCGGCAGCGTGGACGGCGCCGCGGCCGATGTGCGCCGCTACGAGGAATGCCGGGCTCTCGTTGCCGGGGCTGCCAAGCGTTTCGGCGGCCTGGACATCCTTGTGAACAACGCCGGCATCGGGATCTTCAAGCCCGTCGACCAGCTGAGCCCCGAGGAGTGGATGGCAACCATAGAGACCAACCTCTCCGCGCCTTTCTTCTGCAGCCACGAGGCCATCCCTCTCATGCGCAGCCGCGGCGGCGGGTACATCTTCAACGTCTCCAGTCTCGCGGCGATCAACGCCTTCAAAGGTGCCGGCGCCTACAACGCCTCCAAGTTCGGCCTCAACGGGTTCACCGAGGCGATGATGCTCGACGTCCGCTACGACGGCATCCGCGTGAGCACCATCATGCCCGGCAGCGTGGACACCGACTTCGGGGCGGCGGCCGGCGGGGTGCCGAGGGAGGCCTGGAAGCTCTCGGTGCAGGACATCGCAAAGGCGGTGATCGACCTGTACCGTTTCCCGGTCAGCTCCATGGCAAGCCGCATCGAGCTTCGCCCGTCCCAGCCGCCACGCAAGTAAAAGCGGGACCGGCGCGGGCAAGGACGGGCGTCCCCGCCTTCTGCGTTGACGGGCGCAGCGCTGGTCGAAGCATCGCCGCTGCTGTATCTTCCCCCCATGGCAGGCGGCATCGGCAATTACCACACCCATACGCGGCACTGCGACGGCAAGGGCGAGCCGCGGGATTTCGCGGAAGCCGCGCTGCGCAAGGGGATGCCCCGGCTGGGGTTTTCCTCTCACAACGTCCTGCCCTTTCCCACCGACTGGACCATGCCGGCGGAGAACCTCGACGCGTACCTTCGCGAGACGCGTGAGCTGAAGCCGCTCTACCAGGGGCGGCTGGAGGTGTTTGTCGGCATGGAGGTGGACTACATCCCCGGCCTCACCTCCCCGTCGAGCCCGGCCACACGGTCACTCGGCCTGGATTTCGTCATTGGATCGGTGCACTTCGTCGGGCCGCTCGACGGCCAGCACGAATGGAGCGTCGATGGAGACCGCGAGGAGCTCGAGCAGGCGTTGCGGGAGGGGTTCGGCGGTGCGGTGCGCGCACTGGTCGAACGCTACTACCACCTGCTTGGCGAGATGGCGCGGAGCGCGCGACCCGATGTCATCGGCCACTTCGACATCGTGAAAAAGAACAATCGCGACGGCAGGTACTTCTCGGAGGATTCGCCATGGTACCGCGCGGCCGTGGAGGGCGCCCTGGAGGCCGCGGCAGCGGCGGGGAGCATCGTGGAGATCAACACGGGCGGGGTGGTCCGCGGCACCAGCGGGGCACTCTACCCTTCGCGGTGGATCCTCGAGCGCGCGCGAAAACTCGGCATCCCCGTCATGGTGAATGCCGATGCCCACGCGCCGGAGGCCATCGACGGGTATTTCTCCGAATCCCTGGAGCTCCTGCGCTCGATAGGCTTTCGCACGCAGCGGCAGCTCACGGCGGCGGGATGGGAGGACCAGGCCATCTGAAAGAGGGTCACGGGTGAGCGCTCGAGCCCTGCGTCGGCCCGAAAGCGTGTCAGTGAGCTGGGCGGAAACCGTCCCCACCGTCCGATAGACAAAGCCGATGCCGCATCCCCGGTTATCCGCATATCTCGGCAATCACCTCCCCGACGATACGGCAGCAGGCATGCACCGAGGAAAGGTCGACCCATTCCGTAAGCCCATGCAGGCCTTCGCCGGTCGGGCCGAAGACCACCGGCGGGATCCCTGCCGCCGCGAGAAGGGAAGAGTCCATCCAGCCACCCATGCCGGAAGGCGCTTCTGCCGTGCCCGTTTCGTCCTTGACGGCGCGCTGCAGGGCGCGCACAAGCGGCTCATTCCAGCTCACCTCCAGGGGCTCCCGTGAGAACACGCGCCGCAGGGTTGCGGAGAATGCGCTGTCGCCTTTGCCGCTATCATGCAGCAGCTCGTGAAGCTCATCCTCCACGGACTGCGGCGTCTCCCCGGGGATGGTCCGCCGCTCGACGCGCAGCTGGCAGCTTTCGGGGTAGCTGGAGAGCTCCTGGCCGCCCTGTATCAGGGAGGCATGGACCGAGCCGGGGCCGAGCAACGGGTGAGGCCTCGATTCGGCAAGCCTCTCGGCGAGCTCTCCGATGGCGACGAGGACCTTCCCCATCTTCGCTATGGCGTCCACCCCAATGTCGGGCAGCGAGCCATGTGCGGCCACGCCGCGGGTCTCGATGTCGAACCACGCAAACCCCTTGTGGGCCGTGACGATCTTCAGACCGGTGGGCTCTCCGACGATGGCGCCGTCAGCCTTCCATTTCGCCGCCACGGTCTCTGTCCCGAGGCTCGCGTATTCCTCGTCTACCACCGCCGCCAGGATCACCTCTCCGCGCAGGGACCTTCGGCCCGCGGCGGCCGCCGCCGCCATGAACGCAGCCAGGGCCGACTTCGTATCGAGGGCTCCCCTGCCGAACAGACGGCCATCACGGATCACGGGCGTGAATGGATTTCTCATGCCCGCCACCCCGACGGTGTCCATGTGAGCGTTGAGCATGAGGGTCCTTCCGCCGCCGCTGCCGCGGGCAACCGCCATGACATTCGGCCTGCCCTTCACGCGGGTCTCCTCGAGGATGACCTCCAGGCCCGCCTGCCGCAGCCACTGTGCGACGAATGCGGCAATCTCTCCTTCTCCCCGTGCACCGGGAACGAGATCCGGGTTCACCGAGTCGATGGAGACCAGGTCGGCCAGAAGCCGTTCGAGATCGGTTTCCATGAGGGCATTATACAGCAGGCGCCAGGGCTCCCGAAGCTCCCGAAGGGCGGCACTTTCCCCGTCCCGCTGAGACTTATACTATTGTAGTGTCCAAGGAGGAACACCGATGCTCTTCACCCCGCTCAGGCTGCGCGGCCTTACTCTGCGAAACCGCATCATGGTTTCGCCCATGTGCCAGTACTCAAGCGAAGACGGCTTTGCCACTGACTGGCACCTGGTCCACCTCGGCAGCAGGGCCGTGGGAGGGGCCGGCATGGTCTGCGCGGAAGCAACGGCAGTTGAAGCCCGCGGACGCATCAGCCCGCACGACCTGGGGATCTGGAAGGACGAGCACGTTGACGGCCTCCAGCGGATCGCACGATTCATCGCCGCCAACGGGGCGGCGCCGGCCATCCAGATTGCGCACGCGGGCCGCAAGGCCTCGGTGGACGTTCCCTGGGCGGGGGGCAAGCCGGTGGGGCCGGCAGCGGGCGGGTGGACGGTTGTCGGGCCGAGCCCCCTCCCGTACGCGGAAGGCTCGCCGCTGCCCCAGGCGCTCACGGCGGAGGATATCACCGGTCTGGTGGCACGCTTCGCCTCCGCCGCAACGCGGGCCAGCGCGGCGGGCTTCGAGGTCCTCGAGCTGCACTTCGCCCACGGGTATCTCGTGCACGAGTTCCTCTCTCCCCTTTCCAACAGGCGCACCGACGCGTGGGGCGGCTCCTTCGAAAACCGCTGCCGCCTTGCACGCGACATTGCGCGGGCGGTGCGGGCGGTGTGGCCCGAGCGGCAGCCCCTCCTGGCGCGGATCTCCGCCTCCGACTGGTCGGCCGGCGGCTGGGATATCGAGGAATCGGTGCAGCTGGCCCGCTCCCTGAAGGCCGACGGGGTGGACCTCATCGACTGCTCCTCGGGGGGCAACGTGCACGGGGCGGCATTTGCCAGCGGGCCGGGATACCTGACCCCCTATGCCGAGCGGATCCGCCGGGAGGCGGGGATCGCCACCGGCACCGTGGGGTTCATCACCTCCGCCCAGCAGGCAGATCACATCCTGCGCAACGGCCAGGCGGACCTGGTCGTGCTGGCGCGGCAGCTCCTGCGCGACCCCTACTGGCCGCTGCACGCGGCCGCCGAGCTGCAGAGCGATGCCCCGTGGCCCTCCCAGTACCTGCGCGCAAAAGCGTAGGAGCCGCCCCTTCCCAGGAGGACACATGAAGAAGATGCTCGTCCTGGCGGCTCTCGCCTTTTCCCTTGCGGCCTGCGTGACGGTGATGCAGCCGCAGGGGTCAGAGGTGCTGGGAGAACGCACCGTGGACTTCAGGGTTGATCACGACCAGATCAGCGTCGGCAATTATGAAGGATTCTTCAGATTCCTCAATTTCCAGGTGGAAAAAAACGACGTGGAGATCTTCAACATCGTTGTCGTCTATGGCAACGGGGAACGGGAAAAGATCGACACGCGCCTGGTATTCCGGGAAGGCTCGCGCTCACAGGTCGTCGACCTGGACGGCGGAAGACGGCGGATCAAGTCCATCGAGTTCACCTACAGGACGGTGGGCGAGCGCCACGAAGGCAAGGCGCGGGTTGTGGTCTTCGGGCTGAGGTAGCAGGCAGGCCGGGGCCGACGGCGCGCGGGCCCCGCCCCGCGGGGGCCCGACGGCTTACTTCACGCTCTTCTCCGCGGCATCCACCGTCTGCGCCATCAGCGTCGCGATGGTCATCGGTCCTACCCCGCCGGGCACCGGGGTGTAGGCGGCGCAGCGGTCGATGACCTCCGCGAGCTGGATATCCCCGACGTTGCCCGGGTGGTAGCCGGCATCGACGACCACCGCGCCGTCACGGATCCACGAGCCTTTGATGAACTCGGGCTTGCCCACGGCGCCGATCACCACGTCGGCGCTCCGCACGATGTCGGAGAGGTTCTTCGTGCGCGAGTGGCAGATCGTCACCGTGGCGTTCGCATTCAGCAGCATCAGGGCCACGGGCTTGCCCAGGATGGGGCTGCGCCCGACCACCACCGCGTGAGCGCCTTCCAGCGGGATCTTGTAGTGGGCGAGAAGCCTCATGATGCCGGCGGGTGTCGCGGAGCCGAAGGCGGGCTCTCCCATCGCCATGCGGCCGAAGCCGAGCATCGTCACCCCGTCGACATCCTTTGCCAGGGGGATGCGCTCGAAGCAGATGCGCTCGTCGATGGCGGCGGGCACCGGGTGCTGCAGGAGGATGCCCTGCACCGCCGGGTTCGCGTTCAGCTCGTCGATCTGTGCGAGCAGCCTCGCCGTGCTGGTGTTCTGCGGCAGCACGACCTTCAGGGATTCCATGCCGACGCGCTTGCACGCGTTTCCTTTCATCTTGACGTAGGTGGCCGAGGCGGGGTCATCCCCCACCAGGATCGTCGCGAGAATCGGCGCCCTGCCGCCCGCCTTCTCCCTGATCTTCGCAACCCGGGCGGCGAGCTCGATCTCAAGCTGCTGCGCAAGGGCTTTTCCGTCGAGTATGATCCCTGCCATGTCGTGTTCCCTTCCCGCCGAGGTGCCCGGCGGATTTCTCAAAATTAAAGAGAGGTATCACGGATACCCGCAGTATAGCAGAAAGTGCGGGCCGCGTCATTCACCCCGGCCCCTCCCGCTTGACAGACAGGGGCAAAAGTACTCTCTTTAACACAATCACGCCGTAGGTACGCACTACCCCTGGAAATTACGCATCGTTGATGCCCTTGGTGCCGGAGAGGCGTGATCGCGCTTAACTCTGTGGAGGAAGTTATGCAGATAAGGTATCTCAAAGTCATCGTTCCCGTGCTGCTCGTGCTCGCGATGGCCGCGTGCGCGAAGCCGCCGCAGGCCGACATCGACGCGGCCCGGGCCGCCGTTGCCAACGCGGCGAAGAACGCGGACGTCGTGGCCTACGCCCCTGACACGCTGAAGTCGGCGCAGGACAAGCTCGCCCAGATGGACACCGAGCTCGCGGCCAAGCACTACGACAAGGTGAAGACGATCGCCCTGGACGCGCGGGCCACCGCGGAAACAGCGGTGAACGACGCGGCGCGCAACAAGGAAAAGGCGCAGGCGGATGCCACCACCCTGATCGATGCCCTGAAGAAGGCCATGCCCGACGCGACCAAGAAGATCGCCGCGGCGAAGAGGGTCAAGGGAATCAAGCTGGACTTCAAGGCCCTTGAGCAGCAGATGACCGCCGCGAAGGCGGCGATCTCCGACGCTGAGAAGGACCTCGCGGCGGGAGATTTCGCCAACGCGCTGCAGAAGGCCTCGGCCGTCCAGGCGCAGATGAATGACGGTGAGAAGGCCGTCTCCGACGCCGTTCAGGTTGCAACGAGCAAGAAGAAATAGTACACCGCACTGTGGTCTCTATGAACGGGCTGCCCGGGGGCAGCCCGTTTTTTTCAGCGAGAATCTGAACCGCCCTCTTTCCGCGGACGACTGAATTTCACGATCTTTAGTCAGGAGGAGATATGAGGAAGATGGTCGTCCTCGCGGCGTTCGCCCTCTTCGTTTCGGCGTGCATGACGGTGGTCGCGCAGCCGGAGGGGTCGGTGATGCTGGGCGAGCGGATGGTGGACTTCAGGGCTGATCACGACGTGATCACCGTCGGCAATTACGAGGGCTTTTTCCGGGCCATTTCATTCCAGGTGGAGAAGAACGATATCGAGCTGTTCAATCTCGTGGTCGTCTATGGCAACGGAGAGAGGGAAAAAATCGGCACACGGCTGGTGTTCCGCGAGGGGTCCCGTTCGCGCGTCGTGGACCTGCCCGGCGGCAAGCGGCGGATCAAGTCGATCCAGTTCACCTACCGGACGTTGGGCACGTGGGCCGAGGGACGGGCGCGCGTCGTGGTTTACGGGGTGAAATAGGCACGGCACGGGGGCCTGCGAGCCCCGGGGGCCCGTTCGTCAGCGCGTCGGCGCGGAGGCCTCCCGCAGACGGGCTGCCCTCGGGCAGCCCGTCTTATTTTTCAGCCGGGAAAAATCGCCGTGATGAGCCCGCCGCCTATCCTGCCGAGCCCCACCCCGCAGAGCACCCCGCCCAGCATGAGCAGCACGTCGGCAACGCGCACCCAGGTCTAATAGGGGCCCGCGAGAAACGTGAGAACGGTGGCCGCGGCGGCGAAGAGGAAGAACAGCGCGCCCAGGATCTTCTTACGGGTCAGGAGGGGCGTCGTGGTACGGCGGAAACGCGCCTTCCCGTCGAACAGACCGGTGACGAATGAGGCGATCACGGCCAGAGGCAGCACCCCGATGAGGCCGCGGAGGAGCGCAGTGGCCCCCTGGCGGAAGAGATCGGGGAAGATGAGCACGAAGAGGGCCAGCACCAGCGCCGATGCGGCGAATGATATGGAGAAGTGATCGATGATGGGGTGCAGGTCCAGGCGGAGGAGGTTCCGCCGGCTCTTCGACACCGGGTCCTTCCAGGGCTCCATCATCTTCCAGGGCACTCCGCAGGCGGGGCACACCTGGCCGGGCTTCACCGTCTCAAGGACATACCCGCACGTTTTGCATTTATAGAGCTCCGCCATATGATCAGCCCCCCGCCTTCTTCACGGCCTCCTCGGCCAGCCCCGCCAGGGGCTTCAGCATGTTCATGAACTCCATCGGGAAGATGAACTTGGTCGCGGCCCCCGTTCCCATCTGCTTCAGCGTGTCGAAGTACTGCAGCATCATGGTCTTGGCATCGACATTCTTCGCCGTGCCGAATATCTTCTCAAGGGCCAACGCGAAGCCCTCGGAGCGCAGGATGGCCGCCTGGCGGTCTCCCTCGGCCTTGAGGATTGCCGACTGCTTCTCCCCTTCCGCCACCAGGATCGCCGAGGCCCGCTTGCCCTCGCTCTCGATGACCATGGCCCTGCGGATCCTTTCGGCCGACATCTGGCGGTTCATCGCGTCCTGGATATCCTTGGGCGGCACGATCTCCCTGATCTCCACGCTGGTCACCTTCACGCCCCACCGCTCGGTGACCTCGTCCAGCTTCGTCCGCAGGAGGCTGTTGATCTCTTCCCGCTTGGCCAGCACGTCGTCCAGGGGGATATCGCCGATCACCGCGCGCAGGGTGGTGGTGGCAATGCCCTGGCTTGCCCCGGCGAAGTTCGCCACCTGGATGACCGAGAGGCTGGGATCCATCACGCGCCAGTAGATGAGGAAGTCGACGTCGATGGGGGCGTTGTCCTTGGTGATGCACGTCTGGCTGGGGATCTCGAGGAACAGCTCCCGGAGGTCGGTCCACACGGGCTTGTCGATGATCGGGATGAGAAAGATGAGGCCGGGTCCCTTGGCGCCGATGGTGCGCCCGAGGCGGAACACGACTATCCTCTGGTACTCCCGCACCACCTTGATGGACGACGACAGGATGATGATCACGACGACAATGACCACCGCGGCTAGGACGTAATTCATGGCGAACCTCCCGACGCAAGAGTGGCGACGCGCACCGCGGCTGGGCCCGCAGGCGGCTCCTATTGTGCAACGCGGCGCACCAGGAGATAAAGCCCCTCGCGGCCGACCACCTGGACCCTCTCTCCCTTGCGGATCGTGCCTTCCGTCGCGCGGGCGCTCCACTGCTCACCGGCCATCTGCACGAGACCCGACGGGGCAATGTCGGTGACGGCAATTCCCTCGGTGCCGACAACGCTCTCGCTCCCGAAGGCGACCTTCCTCGCCTGCGCGCGGATGCCCTTGCCCAGCACGAAGACGAAGAAGGCGACCACCAGCACCGTCATCACGGCAATCGCGGCCACGGACAGCCGCACGACGGGGGCCGTGGGAAGCCCCGGCAGGGCCGCGGGGGCAGGCGCGCGCCAGGGCGGGAACAACAGGAACGAGCCGAGGACGAACGCCACGACGCCTCCCGCCGTGAGAAGACCATGCGTGGGGGCCTTGATATCGACGATGAAAAGGATGATGGCCAGTACGATGAACACGATCCCGCCGATGTTCGTCGGCAGGCTGCCGAAACCGGTGAATGCCATCAGCAGGGCAATGGCGCCCGCCACCCCCGGCGCGATGGCACCCGGTGAAGATATCTCGAAGATCACACCGAACATGCCCACCACCAGGAGGATGTAGGCCACGTCGGGATTCACCAGGAAGGCAAGTATCCGATCGATGAAGCTCATGCGGAAACGACGGACCTCTGCGGCGGCGGTATGCAGGACAACTGCGCCCGAGGCCATAGTGACCGTTCTGCCGTCCACCGCAGCCAGAAGCGCCCCAAGACTCGGCGCCGCGAGGTCGACAACGTGCTGGGCGACTGCTTCCTCCGCTGTCAGGGAGACGCTGGAACGCACCGCTTGATCCGGCCAAGTGAGGCTCCTGCCGCGTAGTTGCGCAAGGGATTTCAGCTTCGCCGCTGCATCGTTCAGGACCTTCACGCCCATCGCGCCTTTGATGTCTCCGCCGCTTGAATCCACCGGATGGGCGGCCCCGATATGGGTGCCGGGCGCCATGGCGGCCACGTGAGAGGCCATGGCAATAAAAACGCCCGCTGAAGCGGCCCGCGCCCCATCCGGCCATACGTACACAGCCACCGGCAGGGGAGAGGCGAGGATCCTCGCAACGATCTGGTCCATGGACAGCCCCAGGCCGCCGGGAGTGTCCAGCTCGATCACTGCCAGCTCAGCTCCGTCCCGTCGCGCCCGATCAAGCCCCCTCTCGATGTAGCGGGCTGAAATGGGATCGATGGGGCCCGTAACGCTCAGGACCGTCACTGTTCTGTTTTGCGAGAATAGCGTTGCCGTGCCGAGAAAGAGCATTATCGCGGGAAGAGCCGACCGAAACTTCATATTGTGAAAGACCTTCCGGCTAATATATCATTTATATCACGATGAAAGATAGCCGGAAACTTGATTGCCGGAGCACTGGTTTCGGGATATTATAGAGATAATTGGGGGGGCCGAAGGGAAAAAGTCGAGTCATAACTCTCGATTGAGGATTGCATGGCTGAGAAGTTGTCGCCGAACATCCCCTCCAAACTCCCGCGCAGACTGTGTTTCAAATTGTTGCTGTTTGCAGCAGCGTCGACCCTGTTCACGGTCCTCCCCGGCGTAAGCGGGGGTGCTGAAAGTCTCCCTCCCCGCCAGGCCACGGTGCTGGTGATCGTGCAGTCCTCCAGCAAGAGCGACAACAAGGCGCTGGACGCCCTGATCGCCGACTCCTTCAGGCTGGAGCTCGAGTCCAAGGGAATACGCGCCGTGCCTATCGGCGAACACGCGTCGGACGACAAGGCCGTAGCCGCGCTGGCGGCGAAGAACAGCGCTGACTTCGCGCTCTGGGGGACCTACCTCCAGACAGGGACCGACATCCAGCTCTCCGCCCGGTGGATCGACGCCGGGGGAGCCAAAACGCCGGGGCAGGCATCCCGGAGCGGCGTGCTCGATCTCTCCTTCGATGCCCTGGTCACCAGTCTCGTGGACGAGATCATGGAAGGCCAGAAACAGAATATCGCCAACCTGCCTCCCGCCCCTGTCATGCCTGCGCCTGCGACGGAGCCCGCGACCCCGCGGCCGGCCGAGCCGGCAAAAGAGGCGCGGATACCGCCATTCGCTTTCTCCCTGGGCTCCTCCCCATTCATCGCGACCTTTGCCGCGTTGAACTACTTCCCGGTCGGCGTAACCGTCTCCCTTGCCGGCCATTACCAGATGAAGGCGCCGGGCGGTTTGTTTGGCATCGGGGCGGCCACCGGCCTCAGCGGCTTTCACGGAAAAGGCACCTACGCCCAGGCCGATTTCTACGTGGTGCCCATCGGTGTTGATGCCCTGTACGGCACGCGGACGGGATCCATCTTCGATTTCTACGTGCACCTGAGCGGAGGCCCGGCCATTTTCTCGGCAATATTGTCCACGGGTGAATCCCTCAGCAAGGTGATACCTTTTGTTAGCGGTGGCGTGGGGATTTCGATGGCGCTGTTCGACGCCCTGGCGCTCTCCCTCGAAGCAGGGTACACCGGCTACTTCGATTCCCCTGACCCCATCATGGGGTTCGCCCCCGCGATTTCGCTCGTCGTGAGATTGTAGATGAAATAGATGCGTGGCCTATCGGAGGGAAAAGTTTTCCGCCTCGGACTCCGCAGAGTTGCCATCTGGCTGTCCATGGTCGCTGTCATTCTTTCCGGCTGCAACAACTTCTCCTTCAGCGGAATTCTGGATAACCCACCTTCGGGCCCGTCGGCGTTGCAGTTGCTGCCTGACACGATAAACGTGGCGGTATCCACCGGCACTTGCCAGTTCGTGGCAAAAGGTGGTGCGGGCGGATACTCGTTTTCCGTGGCTCCTGGAGGCGCCAGCGGTCCAAATCCGACCAACATCACCTCGACCGGGCTATATGCCGCCCCCGCCGCCTCGGGCACTGATACTATAATCGTGACCGATTCGTCGAACGCAACCTCTGAATCCACGGTAATGGTGGTCAACACCGTACCCCTCGCCATTAGCCCGACGACAACAACGGCAGATGCCGGCGGCTCCGCTACATTCACCGGCAGCGGGGGAACGACGCCATATACGTGGAGCTCCACGGGGATCGGGTCGGTGACGCCTGCGGGTCTCTCTACAGCGACCTACACGGTTCCCTGGAACACGCCCGGAGGTTCGGCCATTGTGCGTGTTACCGATGTCACTTCGGCTTTCCGGGAAGCCACGGTCACGGTAAACGCGGCCACGATGGTTCACATCACACCAAAGACGACTACAATTGACGCGCACGGTTCGGTCACCTTTACGGCGAACGGCGGTTCAGGTGCGTACACCTATGGACTGACAGGAGCGGGGTCTCTCTCTACCGCCACATACACAGCGCCGTGGAACAACCCTGGATCGGCGACAATCACCGTGACTGACGTGAATACCGGTGGGACTGACACCGCCGCGGTCATCATCAACGCACCAACGGCACTCGTAATCAGCCCGAAAATTTCGAGTATATACGCCAATGGGTGGGTGACCTTTACGGCGAACGGCGGATCTGGCAACTATTCCTACTTGTTGGTATCCGGTCCAGGGAGCGTTTCAGGTTCCACCTACACACCTGGGGTTGCGGGGCCTCCCGATGGGGTTGTCCGCGTCACAGATGGTAACACCGGACAGACCGATGATGCAACCGTGACTGTCACCAATGTGCCAGTTGGTCTCGCCATCATTCCACCGGCCACTGCGGTCAACGCAGGCGGCAATGTCAGCTTCTCGGCAAGCGGGGGCACCCCTCCATACACATTCACCCAGTTCGCAGGAGGCGGAAGCTTCACCAGCCCCACCTACATTGCGCCATGGACGGCAGGAACCGCGACTATTCGGGTGACTGACAGCGCATCTGCTACCGCAGACGCCACGGTGACCATCAATCCGCCGCCCGCCCTGGCGATTACCCCCAGCGCCACCAATCTCAACGTCGGCCAGAATGTCACGTTCACAGGAAGCGGCGGGTCGGGCACTTACACGTGGGCGAAAATCTCGGGGCTGGGGAACCTCGTCGGGGCCACCTACACCGCGCCCGGCTCGGCGACAACGGCCGACATCCGGATCAGGGACACCCTGACAAGCCAGACTGCAGATGCCATCGTCACCGTCACCGCTCCACCCCAGCTCGCCATTGCACCGGCCAGCACCAATGTGCTTGCAGGAAACGCGGTCACATTCACGGGAAGCGGCGGCTCCGGAAGCTACAGCTTCTCCCTTATCGCGGGTACCGGCACGCTGGCAGGTCCCACCTATACGACGGTCACCGCGGAGACATCGACAGTACGGATGACGGACACCATCACCCTGGGCACCGTGGACGCTACGGTGGTTTCCTACTTCCCCCTGACGCTCATTCCCGACGCGGCGGATGTGCAGGCAGGCGATACCTATGCGTTCGACGCTACGGGGGGTATTCCGCCTTATTCATATTCCGTCACAGCTCCAGGCTCGATCGACTCCACCGGCAATTACACCGCGGGTAGCCCTGGCACAGACACGGTGAAGCTAACCGACACCATCGGCAACTCGAGCACGGCAACAGTTACTGTGACTGCTGTTTCAACATGGACCCTCAAGTCACTGGACACTGCCGCGCGCTCGGGACAATACGCGTCTCTCGCGCTGGACATGAGCGGAAATCCGCAGATCGCCTACTACGAGAGCAAGAACAAGGAGCTGCGGCTGGAGAAATGGAACGGCTCCTCGTGGACGAGGCAGACCGTCGACAGCACGGGAACCGTGGGTCAATACGCATCTCTCGCCATCGATGCCGGCGGCAATGCCCGCATCAGCTACTACGATGCAACGAATCACCGCCTGAAGTATGCCGCCTGGAACGGCTCCAGCTGGGCGCGGCAGGTTGTTGACAGCGGGGGAGACCTGGGCAAATACACGTCCCTGTGCCTCGACGTATCCGGTAACCCGCGCATCAGCTATTACGATGTCGGCAACAAGCAGCTGAAATATGCCGCCTGGAATGGCTCGAGCTGGACGAAGACGCCCGTGGATTCAGGCAACGTGGGCACGTACACGTCCCTTGCTCTCGACTCCAGCGGCAACCCGCATATAAGCTATTACGACGCGGGAAACAAGCAGCTCAAGCACGCTTTCTGGAACGGTTCCTGGAATACCCAGACAGTGGAGGCATCGACCAATGTCGGGACATTTACCTCGATCGCCCTTGATGGGAGCGGACACCCGCACATCAGCTACTACGACGCCGGCAACAAACATCTGAAATATGCTTCTTGGAATGGTTCAAGTTGGGGACTTCCTCAGACCGTGGACGGCGCGAGCAACGTGGGCACCTATACCTCGGTGCGTCTGGTCCCCGTCACGGGCAAGGCGCGCATTGCCTACTACAGTGCCGGACCTCAGGACCTGAAGTACGCGTCGGAGAACTAGTTGGCGGGGGACAGGCCTTTCAGCCGGTCGAGAATCTGCTGCAGCGCCGTGCGCTCGTTCTGGTCTCCATAACGGCTGAGCAGCGGAGCCATGGCGTCCTTGTTCCGGGTGCCCAGCAGGTAATCCAGCACCGTGCTGACATCCTGCAGGGCCATGATGCGTCCCGCGATGCTCTTCTGCTCGCCGTAGAGCTGCAGGTAGCGCTCCAGCGCGTCACCCAGCCCTGGGTACTGGGCCTTCACATCGTCGGAGACGAGGACCGTCTTCACCTTCACCTTGGCGTCCAGGAGGGTGATGAGCTCCCTCTGTGCCGCCGCCACCGATGCATCCGCCGCGCGCGCCGTGGAGGAAAGCCCGGCGGTGACGGCCGCTATCTTTTCACCCGCCGCCGCCTTCCGCGCATCGTCCCTCCGCGCCGCATCGTCATCCTTTTTTTTCAGGAGCGCCGTGAGGGCGCCCTCGATGCCCGTCAGGGAACGGCTGACGTAGGAAGAATCGGGCCAGGTCCTGACAAGCGTCGCGTAGGCGGCGATGGCCTCCGGGTAGCTGGCCTTTCGGGCCAGCGCGTCCGCCTTGTCGAGGGTGGGCTTTGCCTCCCTGTCCTGGCGCGCGGCCAGGTCAGCCATCCCCTGGCGGTGACCGGCCTCGGCGATGCGCGTGCCGACGCCGGCAATGCCGGGAACATCGGAGAGGAGCGCGAGACCCGTGCTGTATTTCTCCAGCGCGGCGGCGTAGCTGCCGGAAGCGTACAGCGCGTCCCCCTCCGCGATGGCCGCCGCCAGCCCCTGTGTCTGCCGCGGCGAGGCAGCGGGA
>JBEKVA010000037.1:0-17502 GCA_049514475.1 Spirochaetia bacterium | reverse complement strand
GGCCCACGCGCTCTTGTCGAAGACCTTGCCCGACGGCTGCGGCAGGGTGATGGGCTCCGACATCTGGCCAATGAACCCGTCACCGAGAAGGATCACCACCATGCGGTACTGGTCGGCAAGGTCGAAGGCCTTCACCGTCAGGTCGGCCAGCTCCTGCACGGTGCTGGGTGCCAGCACGATGCAGCGGTAGTCCCCGTGGCCGCCGCCTTTGACCGCCTGGAAATAATCGCCCTGCGCGCCGGCAATGTTGCCCAGGCCGGGACCGCCGCGCATCATGTTGACCACCACGGCGGGAAGCTCCGCGCCGGCCATGTAGGAGATGCCCTCCATCTTGAGGCTGACGCCGGGAGAGGAGGAGGAGGTCATGACGCGAGCGCCGGCGGCGGAGGCGCCAAATACCATGTTGATGGCCGCCACCTCGCTCTCCGCCTGCAGGAAGGTCCCGCCCACCTTCGGCAGGCGGAGGGACATGTAGGCAGGGATTTCGTTCTGCGGGGTTATGGGGTAACCGAAGTAATGGCGGCAACCGGCGATGATCGCGGCCTCCCCGATCGCCTCGTTGCCTTTCATCAGAATTCGGGCCATATGCTCCCTATCCCTGCGCCGGAGGCGCGATTTTCGATACGGCTGCGTGCAACGAATCCGCCTTCGGCGGCGCCCGATACACCTTGATTGCCATGTCGGGACAGATGATCGCGCAGGACATGCACGCGGTGCAGCGGCTCTCGTCGAAGCACAGCGCGAAGGGCACACCCTGGCGGTTGAACTGGTCGCGGGACATGGCAATTATCTTTTCGGGGCACGCGCTCACGCACAACGTGCACCCTTTGCATCTTTCACGGTCGAATTCCGGTCGTCCACTTGACACGGAGTAGCTCCTCTATCATGATATCCGGCGAGCGTATCACGTTCAGCCCGAAATGACAATCGACAAGGACGGCAAAACGTGCACGATTCCCGCCGCCGCTCATTCTGACACACCAGGAAGCGCATTCACAAGGAGGACAGATTGGCAACCTACCAGGAATTGTCGGAAGCAATCCAGAAAGGCAACGCGCCCAAGGCAAAAGAGATCACCACGGCACTCGTTGCGGCGAAAAGCCCTGCCGGGGAAATCCTCAACAAGGGCCTGCTGGACGGCATGGACAAGGTCGGACAGCGCTTCAAGTGCAATGAGATCTACATCCCCGAGGTGCTGATCGCGGCCCGGGCGATGAACGCGAGCATGGACATCCTGAAGCCCGAGCTGGTCAAGGCCGGGGTGAAGCCCGTCGGCAAGATGCTGCTGGGCACGGTGAAGGGAGACCTGCACGACATCGGAAAGAACCTCGTGAAGATGATGGCGCAGGGCGCCGGTATCGACGTCGTGGACCTCGGCATCGATGTTTCCGCTGACAAGTTCCTCCAGGGCTTCAAGGACAACCCCGACGCGAAGGCCATCGGCATGTCAGCCCTGCTCACCACCACGATGACCGGCATGAAAGATGTCATCGACAGGTTCGAAAAGGAAGGGACGCGCAAGAAGGTGAAGTTCCTCGTCGGCGGGGCGCCGCTCACCGACTCATACGCAAAGGAGATCGGGGCTGACGGCTTTGCCCCTGATGCGGCAAGCGCCTCGGAGAAGTTCAAGGCATTCCTCCGCGCATAGCGGAGGCGCCCTGCCGGGCGCACCAAAAGAGAACGGACCCCCGGGAGGGTCCGTTTTTTTATTCCTTGGGGCCCTCGACGGGGCCCTTGACCACACCGGTGTCGGGAGGCGCGTAGTATCCCGACTCGTCCCTGCCGGTGATCTTCTGCGCGCTGACCTCGATCTCCAGGGGAATGTACTTGTCGCCGAAGCCGGCCTGGGAGAGGGAACGGTAGCGCAGCGTGTACACGGGGGTAAGACGCCCCTTTATGTCATGCACGACATCAATCATTCCCCCGGGGGCTGACAGGCCGTACACCCTGCCCCCGGTCTCAGAGGCAAGGAACTGGCAGCTTTCATCCGCCGCATGAGACCCAACGACAACAGGATAGAAAGCTATGGCATTGTTTTTCATGTACGCGGCGATTTCGGTGAGCGAATAGGTGGAAAAAGGCGCTGACCCGAGATCTCCCGTCGTCATGAAGACGACCGCCCGCTTCGCCCCCGTGACGGCGGTGATCAGCTCATCTCCCGCCATTTTTGCCGCGACATCGAAGCGCCAGCGGGGCGCAGGGGCCGCGCGGAGGCTCCGGCTGATAAAGCGCAGCCGCGTCTCTCCGAAATCCGCTTCCCGCGTCGGTCTCTCGGCCGCCGAGATGGATTTTATCCGTCCCGCCTGGGTCACCAGGGCGTAGAGATCGGCGATCGCGCGCTCCATGTCAGCCCTGTAGGGCTCGATGGCAGGGGACCGCTCTAGGAGGAGGGAGACGTCGATCCGCTTCACTTCAGTATTTGCCAGCGCGATCACCGGAGAACCAACGGGCGCCCGGGCCTCGCTCACGATGAAGTTGTCGATGGCCAGCCCTACCACGGGCTTTCCGAAGCGGTTCTCCACGGAAACGTCAGCGTAGACCTCGGGGAACTTCACGGCATTCACCCTGTCCACCCGCACCACGAGGCCCGCGTAGAGGGACGTGGTGTCGGTGAGCAGCACGATCTTGCTCTGGTCGAAGTCAGCGCCGAGGATATCACCGTTCGGGCTGGCCGCCTGTTGAACGAGCCTGCGGGTGTGGGCGCTGGTGTCACCGCGGACCGTCCAGACCTCGTTTTCAACGTCGCATTCCCGGATCAGGTTGCCGTCCGCAACGAGCAGTTTGCCCCGCGGGGAGAACGAGATGCCCTCCGGGGCATCAAGAGTCCCCTCCCCGATCGTGGAGAGCTGGTTCCCGTTCAGGTCGAAAATCAGGATGCGCTTGTTCGCTTTCTCGGAGACGTAGAGCCTGTCCTCGCGGGCGGCAAGGCCGGTCGGTCCCGTGATGCCCGGGATGGACTGCACGAAGGTGCCGTCGAGGGAGAAGCGGACCACGCGCGAGTTCCCCCAGTCGGTCACCCACAGGTACCCCCTGCTGTCCACGGTGAGATACTGGGGTCCCAGCAGGAGGCCGTCGGCACGGCCTTTGCGGCCGAATGTCGCGATCTTGTTCCCGTCGGGGCTGCATCGGGCAATCCTGTTTGCCCCGTACTCTGAGATGAAAAGGGTGCCGTCATCCGCCTCGGCAATGTCGTAGGGGCGGTCGAATCCTTCCAGGCCTCCCTTGAAGGTGTCCAGGAGCCTGAAGTTGGCGTCGAACCGCAGGACGGCGTTGGAGCCGAAGGCAACGACCCAGAAGCTCCCGTCAGCGCGCGGCCTGACGCTGGTGGGCCTGCGGAAAAGCTCCCCCGCGCCCCCGACGCCGGCGAGCTCCGACGAGACGACCCATGCAGGGGTGCCGGCCAGCTCGCGGCCCAGGCCGCGGCGCAGCCCCAGCACCTTGATCCAGTCCCTGACAAGCGCCGTGGCCTTGCCGGAATCCACGATCTGCTGCCAGGTGCGCAGGGCCTCCTGCTCGTAGCCGGCCTTCCACTGGCAGCGGCCGAGCCACACCTGCGCGAGGGTGTTCGTGGGCTGGTAACTGATTGCTTTTTCGAGGGCCGCCCAGGCGTCGTTGTAGAAGCCACGGTGGTAGGCCTGAACTCCCCGCCGCAGCTGCTCGGCAGACAGGGAGGCGTTGAAGTCGATTGTCTGGGCAGGAAGAAACGCGGGAATCAGGAACAGGAGACAGACGGTCAGCGTTCGCAGGTTCACGAGGCCAGTATAGGAAAATCAGGCGTACGTATCTACCGTGTGCTTCTTGCCTGTGTCGAGACGTATTTCTCCCTTGATACCGAGGTACAGGATGGTCTTGATGTCGTCGACCTTGATGATCGGCAGCTCGGCGGCCTGGGTATTCGGTACGGTAGGAAGAGCAACGCTATCAACCTTCATAAGCTCACTCCTGCCATGATTTTCGACCAAATGCGGGCGAGGGATTAGAAGAATTATTCGGGGCTCGGAGGAGCGTGGCGGGCATTGGGGGGTCCCCGGGCGGGGTCCCTTCCGGATGCCCGGCGGGGCGTCAGGGGGTCTTCACGTCCTTCAGCGCATCCATGCACAGGCGGACGTGCGCCGCGATGTCCTTGTTGCCGGGGGCGAGGTCGAGCGCCCGGCGGAAGTTCGCGCGCGCCTCCAGGAGGTTGCCCTGTCGGAAATACGCCCAGCCCAGGGAGTCCAGGTAGGCGGCGTTGCGGGGTGCAAGATCGACGGCCTGGCGGCACAGGGTAACCGCCTTGGCGGCGTCCATCTTCTCCTCAGCGTAGATGTAGCCCAGGGAGTTCAGCGCATTAGGGTTCTTCGGCTCGAGGTCGAGCGCCTTCTTCAGCGTGTCGATGGCCTCGGGGATCTTCTTCTGCGCATACAGAACGTAGCCAAGGGCGGCCAGGGCCTGCGAAGACTGCAGCCCCATCTCGTTCACCTTGACGAACTCGAACTCCGCCAGGCGGAACCGCCCCGTCACCGAGTAGATGTATCCCAGCACCATGCGGGCCTGCATGATGTGCAGGAAGCTGAAATGCGAGTTGACCACCTTCTCCAGGGAAAGCAGCGCTTCCTCGTAGACGCCCAGCTGCGTGAGGGTGAGACCGATGTAGTAGTCGATCTCGGGACCTCCCCCGCCCTCCTCCGCCTCCAGCGCGCGCAGGTCGGCGAGGGCCTGCTCGTAGCGGTGGGCGTGGTAGAGCTTCACGGCGCGTTCCAGCTTTTCATTCATGAAAACTTCACCCCCCGGTAACATTCCTCGATGGAGGCCCAGTTGCGGGGGTGCGCGTGGATGGGGGAAATGGAGATGCACCCCTGCTCGAGAACATTGCTGTCAGAGCCTTCCTCGGGACGCGCGCCGGGCAGCGCCCCGCTGATGAAGCAGTAGATGTCCCCGTCCGGCGCCCTGTACTGGGACAGCTCCTGCCCGTAGATGCGGCGGGAGGGGAACGTGATGACGGGACGGGTCTCCCGGCTGGCGCCGAAGGGAACGTTGACGTTCATGAAATGATCGTCGGTCCCCAGCTCGCGGAATATCTGGAGGTTGCGCAGAGCGAACTCGGCCGCCGGGGTGAAGTCGTAGGGAGGGGTGGCAATGGCCATGGAAATGGCCACGGAGGGGACGCCCATGAGCGCGCCCTGGCGGGCACCCGCGGCGGTGCCGGAGAAAAGGATGTCAGTCCCGAGGTTCACGCCGTGGTTGATGCCGGAAAGGATGAGATCGATCTTCACCGGGACCAGGCCCAGCAGCGCGATCATGACGCAGTCCGCGGGGGTGCCCCGGCAGGAGAACAGCCGTTCGCCGGCCACGCGCACCCGCAGCGAGTCATGGATGGTGATCGAATGGGATCCGCCGCTTTTCTCAGTTTCAGGGGCCACGACCCATACTTCGTGCGCGGGGGACAATGTCCGCATGAGCGCCTTGATGCCGTCGCTGTTGATCGAATCGTCATTGGTCAGGAGAATTCTCATGAGCGCTGCATCCTGTTCTCGACGATCCGCGCCCCCGCGGAGGGTTTGCAGATATAGAGCTCGGGTCGGAACCCGAAAATCCGTTCGTACTGTACGATGTGCTCACGGTAAAGCGGGATGGCGTCCTCTTCGATCAGCGTCACCGTACAGCCGCCGAAGCCGGCCCCGGTGAGCCGTGAGCCGTACACTCCCTCGGTCTCCCAGGCGCGCTTGACCAGCCAGTCCAGCTCGGGGCAGGAGACCTCGTAGAGGTCGCGCAGGCTCTCGTGGGACCTGTTCATCAGCTTGCCAAACCCGACAAGGTCCTTCTTGCGCAGCGCTTCCTCGGCTTCCAGGACCCGCTGGTTCTCTTCGACCACGTGGAGGCATTTCTTGCGTGTAGCCTCCGGGATGAGGCCCATGCTCTCGCGGACGTCGGCGGGGGCGAAATCCCGCAGCGCGGTGCCCGATTTCCGCGTGGAAAGAATTTCCACGCACTTCTGGCATTCCTCTTTGCGGCGCGCGTACTCCGACTCCGCCAGCCCGTGGGGGACCTTGGAGTTGGTGATGAGGATCTTCACCCCCTTGAGGGCCAGGGGGACGAAATGGTAGGTGAGGTAGCGGGTGTCCAGGAGCATCGCGTGCCCCTCTTTCGCAAGCCGGGAGATGAACTGGTCCATGATCCCGCTGCTCACGCCCACAAACTCGTATTCAGCTTTCCGCGCCAGCTTGGCCAGCTCCTCGCGGCCGATGTCGATCCCGTAGAGGTCCTGGATGGCCAGGGCCGTGGCCACCTCAAGCGCTGCGGAGGAGGAAAGGCCTGCGCCCTGGGGAATGTCCCCGTGGATCGTGATGTCCATGCCGCTCAGCGGGTTGCCGCGCTCCATGAACTCCGCGATGATGCCCTTGGGAAAGTTCGCCCACCTGTCTTCTTTGCGGTAGCGGAGCGTGGGAAGGGTGGCGCGCTTCCTGTCCTTGTAATCAACGGAAAAAAAACGCAGGTGGGAGTCCTTGCGGCGGGTTATGGCAACCCGGACGGTGAAATCGATGGCCATTGGGAAGACAAAGCCGTCGTTGTAGTCGGTATGCTCGCCGATAAGGTTGACCCGGCCCGGGGCCGAGGCAACGATCTCGGGCGTCGTCCCGTACTCCTCGACGTGGCTTTGCTTCACTGGATCCATTAATTACTCCCGCAGACGATGCAATTGGAGGATGGGCGCCAGTATAGACAATTCGAGAAAAGAATTCAATAAAAAGCTGAGAAAATGTCGAAAATTCCATTAGAATGGACATTCTCCCGAAGTATCTTCAGTATGGCGAGGAATCCTCGCTCCCGGCGCGCAGCGTGATTTACACGGCCGGGGACCCCATCGGCGAAAAACCAGTATTCTACGTCATCGCCGGATTGGTCAAGGTGGAGTACCCCCTGAGCGAATCTTCGTTCACACTGTGGGTCCCCCCTGACGGCATCTTCGGGCTCGTCGAACCGCTGGCCGAGTGCACTCGGCTGTGCATCGTGCAGGCCATGGAGCGCACGATCATCTACCGCTGGGACATGGACGGATTTTTCACGGCGGCGGGCGTTTCCTGGGAGCTGGCGCTGGTGGCCACCACCGGCCTGACACGCGAGCTGCGCATCCTGAATGCCGAGTTCGGGGAACGGCTGGGTCTCCAGGAAGGAAGCATCCACTGATGGACAGCTACGACGAGATCATGAAGATCGCCTTCCAAGGGGAAGAAGCACTCGATGAGAATGTGAAGGCGAAGTTCGGCAGACAGTTCAAGGACAAGCAGATCCTCATCCGCGAGGGAGACATCCAGCAGAAGATATTCTGGATCCTCGAGGGGGATGTCTACATCACCCAGAAGATGGGGAACAAGTACAAGGTGCTCGCCACCCTGGGGGCGGGGGAGTTCATCGGGGAGATGAGCTTCTTCGACAAGTCGGTCCGCTCCGCCACCGTCATCGCCAAGGGCGCCGTCACCACGCTGGAGTTCAGCAAGGAAAACTTTGCCGATATCTATGCGGCCAGCCCGCAGTGGACGCGCCGTCTCCTGGTGTCCCTGTCCAAGCGCATACGCCTGATGGTGGAAAAACTCGGCCGCTTCTAGCCGAGCAAGCCCAGGGACGGAGACGGCGCTCAGATCGTCACAATCTTGTCGGCGTCGATCTCCTTGACGTAGATGTGATCGTACCTTCCCGAGTGGTGCACCGTCTCGTTTCCCGGCAGGTAGGTCTGGGCGAAGAAGAACAACAGGTCGGCCATGTCGTCGCTGCTGCTGATCAGTGACCAGCGGTACCAACAGACACGCTCGTCCAGTATTGTGCGCCGCGCCGGGTCCTTCTCAAGCTCCACGTCGGTTTTCTCCCGCAGCTCGTTGCGCAGCCCGCCGTACCACGACTTGCCCAGGTAGAAAAGGCAGAGCTTCTCCTTCTCGTCCATGTAGTACAGCTCGTAGATGCCCGCCTCGGAAGGCACTGACTTGATGATGTCGTACTTGTCGCTCTTCTTCAGCCGCGACCAGCTCACGGTGAAATACGCGTTTTTCTTCTTCACGAGCTTTTTGACGATCGGCTTCCTGTCAACCACTTCTATGCTCCCGTGAAATGCATGCTGTAGCGGCCCGCGCGGCGCTCGATGCGGCACCGCTCCCCGTACACCCGGGCGATTTCCGGCCCCCCCATGACATCCTCCCTGCGGCCCTGCGCGCGGGCGCTGCCGCCGGCAAGCACGAGCACCCACTGGAAGCCGGAGATGATCTCTTCCACGTGATGGGTGACGCAGATGACCGTCAGGTCGTGCCGGCTCTCGAAGAGACGGGAAAGGGAGAGCAGAAAATCCTCGCGCGCCAGCGGGTCAAGGCCCTGGCAGGGTTCATCGAGGAGCAGCAGCTGCGGTCCGGCGGCGAGCGCCCGGGCGATGAGGACCCGTTGGCGTTCCCCCGTGGACAGGGTATGAAAGCGCCGCTCCGCCAGGTGCCCCGCCCCGATGGCCTCCAGCGCCGCCCCTGCCCTGCCGGCCTCGGCGGGAACGATCTCGTCGTAGAAGGCAATGGTCCCTTCCCCGCCGCTGAGCACGACCTCCGTGCACGTCATGAAGCCGGGGAAGTCACCGGCGAGATCCCCGTACACCCAGCCCACGTGCTTTCGCAGGCTGCGCAGGTCCGTATGGCCGAAGCGCTCGCCCAGGACGCTCATGGCCCCGCTGGAGGGAAAGCCGAATCCCGAGAGAAGGCGCAGGAGGGAGGTTTTCCCGCTTCCGTTGAGGCCGAGGATGACCCACTTCTCCCCCCGCCCCACGTGCCAGGAGACCTCTGACAGGATCCGCTTCCCGCCGATCTCAAGGCCCACGCCGTCAAGGGCCACCGCGCTGCCGTCCGCGCCCAGGGCAATCACTCCTTCTCCCTCCCTTCAGCTCACCCTATACTATAACGTGCATGCCCTCAGTGACCATCCGATTCTACGAGGAGCTGAACGACTTCCTGGCGGAGGAGCGCCGCAAGCGCCCCTTTTCCGCGGTGTTCGCGGCGGGCTGCACGGTGAAGGCGATCATCGAAGACCTCGGGGTGCCCCACACAGAGGTCGACCTGGTCCTCGTCAACGGCCAGTCCGTGGATTTCGCCTACCGGCTGGCTGACGAAGACCTCATCAGCGTATATCCCGTTTTCGAGTCACTGGACATCGCCCAGGTCTCCCGCGTGCGCGCGGCGCCGTTGCGCGAGATGAGGTTCCTCCTGGACGTCCACCTGGGCACGCTGGCGCGCCTGCTGGCCATGTTCGGCTTCGATGCCCGCTACGCGCGTGATGCCGACGACGAGGAGCTGGTACGGGCCGCGCGGAAAGAGCACCGCATACTGCTGAGCCGCGACCGCGGCCTTTTCAAGCGCAGGGTCGTCACGCACGGCTACGCGGTGCGCTCCCTTGTCCCGCGCGCTCAGCTCGTCGAGGTGCTTCAGAGGTTCGATCTGCGGGGCCAGGTCAGCCTGTTCAGCCGCTGCATGGAGTGCAATGTGCCGCTGGAGCACGTCGAGAAGGAATCTGTTATGGCCGAGATCCCGCCGGTCGTGGCGGAGCGCTACATGGTCTTTTCGCGCTGTCCGAGCTGCAACAAGGTCTATTGGAGGGGGACACACTGGGAAAGAATGAAAAAACTGGCTGACCAAGTGCTTTCCGAGCACCCGGCCAGCCAGGAATGATCAAGGAAACCCTCATGCCACGACTCCTAAGCGAGCGCGGCTCGACGGCATAGCGGAAGAGAATCTTCGCGCTACCCCTTTATGTTGTATCGCTTCTTGAACCTCTCCACGCGTCCAGCGGTGTCCACGAGGTGCTGCTTACCCGTATAGAACGGATGGCACTTCGAGCAGATTTCCACCTTGATGTCCTTCGAGGTGGACTTGGTCTGTATCACGTTGCCGCAGGCGCAGGTGATGGTGGTCAGCTGGTACAAGGGATGCGTATCTGTCTTCATACTTGAACCTCCGTATTTCTGCCGCGATTGTGCGGCATTCGCCGCCGCGATTGTGCGGCATTCGCCGCCGCGACCTTGCGGCGCGGCCGCCCGGCTGCCCTATGCATCCGTGACCGACGACGTATTCATGGACTTGAGGAAGGCCTCATTATTCTTGCTTTTCCTCATCCTGTCAATCATGAGCTCGATGATCTCCTGGTCCTCCATGGGGTTGATGACCCGGCGCAGGACCCACATCTTCTGCAGGTGTTCCTCGGAGAGCAGGAGCTCTTCCTTGCGTGTGCCCGACTTCTTGATATTGATGGCGGGGAACAGGCGGCGATCGGAGAGCTTGCGGTCCAGGATCACTTCCATGTTGCCCGTGCCCTTGAACTCCTCGAAGATGACCTCGTCCATGCGGCTTCCCGTCTCTATCAGGGCCGTTGCCACGATGGTGAGGCTTCCCCCCTCCTCGATGTTGCGCGCTGCGCCGAAAAACCTCTTCGGCTTGTGCAGGGCGTTGGAGTCAACACCGCCCGAGAGGATCTTGCCCGACGTCGGCACCGTCTGGTTGTAGGCGCGCGCCAGACGCGTGATGGAGTCCAGCAGGATCACCACGTCCCGCTTGTGCTCCACCAGGCGCTTGGCCTTCTCGATGACCATCTCGGCCACCTGCACGTGCCGGGTCGACTGCTCGTCGAATGTCGAGGAGACCACCTCGCCCTTGACGTTGCGCTGCATGTCGGTGACTTCCTCGGGGCGCTCGTCGATGAGAAGCACGATGACGAACACCTCGGGGTGGTTTGTCGTGATGGCGTTGGCGATCTTCTGCAGCAGTATGGTTTTTCCCGTCCTGGGCGGAGAAACGATCAGCCCGCGCTGCCCCTTTCCGATGGGGCAGAAGAGGTTGATCAGCCGGGTGGAAATCTCCTCGGTTGAAGTCTCCAGGTTCAGGATCTTATTGGGGTACAGCGGCGTGAGGTTGTCGAAGGGAACGCGCGTCTGCGCCACCAGCGGCGGATCGAAGTTCACCGTCTCCACCCTGAGCATCGCGAAGAACCGCTCGCCTTCCTTGGGGGAGCGGATCTGCCCCGCAACCGTGTCACCCGTCTTCAGGTTGAAAAGCCGTATCTGCGAGGGGGAGATGTAGATGTCATCAGGCCCCGGCAGGTAGCTGTAATTGGGAGAGCGCAGGAAGCCGTAGCCGTCGGGCAGGATCTCCAGCGCGCCGAAGGCGTAAATCACCCCGCCCCTCTCCGTGTGGCCTTTCAGGATCTGGAAGATGATCTCCTGCTTCTTCATGGAGACCAGGGCTTCATGGTTGACGCCCATCTTGGAGGCCAGGCCGCGGAGGTCCGGCATGCTCATCTGTCTGAGGTCGTTGATGTGCAGCCTGTTGTCGTTCTGGTTCACCGGGGGCTTGACTTGCCCCGCGGCATCCCCGCCGTTGCCGGGGGCCACGCCGGCCGACGCCGGCGCCGAGGCGGCGGCGTACGCCCCTCCGGTGGCGGGCATCACGGCGTTGCCCATGGGCAGCGGCGGCGCGGACATCGCGTCCATGGCCCCCTCTTCCTGTCCTTCCATCCCGTCCTCGGGAAGCTCGGGGCTGGGCTCCTTGATGAGCTCGACGCGCATCTTCCTGCGGGCGACCCTCCGCTTCGGCCGATGCCCGGCCGAGCCCTCGTTTCGATTCTGCCCCTGGCGGAACGGCTGCTGATCTCCGTTCTCCCCGTTCATCAGCGCGTCATTGGTCAGCTCCACGTCCTTGGGTTGCTCCACGGGCGGCTGTGCAGAATCGTTTTCCTGGTCGTTCATTCCCATTGTGTTGCTCCGTTGATCCGATCCATCAAGCCAAATGAATTCGCGTTTTGCAGATTAGATTGCACGCAGGCCTTGAAAGGCTGTCAGGGACTCTTTAGTGGCAAATATATTACCACTTTGCCCGGCTGTCAAGGAACTCCCGGCCGGCCAGCCGCGCCTCGGCAAAGAGCATTGCGGCCACCGCGGTCCTCCTGCGGACCATGTCGCGCGAGCCGCCGAAGGTGAACAATCGTGCCTGGCAGTCTCCACCGCGCAGGGCAACGGCGATCCAGACTGTCCCCACGGGCTTTTCCGCCGTGCCCCCGTCAGGGCCGGCAATGCCCGTCACCGCGATTCCCGCATCCGCACCAGAGCGGGAGAGAACCCCTTCCGCCATGGCGACGGCCACCTCACGGGAAACGGCTCCATGCTCGCGGAGCATCGCCTCCCCCACCCCCAGCAGCCTCTGCTTGGCCTCATCCGCGTAGGCAATCGAGCCGCCCCAGAACACGCGCGAGCTGCCGGGACGGTCGGTCATGTACTTTCCGATGAGCCCCCCCGTGCAGGATTCGGCGGCCGCTATCGTGGCCCCTTTGCCCAGGAGCGCCTCGGTGAGAAGCTGCGCTGGGCGCGTCTCCCCGCGGCGGATGCGCATCGGGTCGAGCTGTTGCGCCAGCTCCCCGAACATCCGCTCGCGGTCTGATGCGGTGCCGCCCCGCAGGCTGAAACTGATGCGATCCTCGTCAACGCGCGTGCCCCAGGTGACGGCGGGCCGGCGGCAGGCGCGCAGGCCTTCCTCGAGAGTCGACTCGGGGACCATCAGGGCCGTGCCCCAGAGGATCTCCCCCTGCCCCGGGGCGCCGAAGATCTCGGCGAGCAGCGGCAGGACGCTGTTGGAAAACATCGGGCGCAGCTCCCCCGGTGGCCCGGGAAGGGCGATCACCAGGGCATCCCCGACGCTCCCGTGAAACCCCGGCGCGGTGCCATTGGGATTTGCCAGCAGAGTAAAGCCGTGCGGCGCGAGGGCCTGCTTGCGGTTTGTCTCCGAGAGCTTCCGGCCCTTGAACCGCTCCTCGATAGCCTGCCAGGCCTCTGGGTGGAACTCCAGCGGCTGCCCGGCCGCCTCTGCTATGATTTCACGGGAAAGATCGTCAGTGGTCGGCCCCAGGCCGCCGGTGACGATGACCAGGCACGCGTCTTTTACCGCCCGGGTGAGCTCTTCGCGAAACACTGCCTCATCATCGGGTATCTGGAGGGCGCGGCGCAGGGAAAACCCCAGGGAGGTGAGCTCGCTGGCGAGAAACCTGACATGGGTGTCCTGGATGATCCCTTCCGTCAGCTCGGTGCCCGCCGAGAGAACGACGGCGGTCCTGTCTTTACACACTCTGGGCGGTTTTTTTCAGCTGATCCACGGGTCCCGAAAAGACGTTGATGGCCTGCGGGTTCTTGATCATCTCGCACTTGCCCTCGAAGACGACGCCGTCGGCGATCTTCAGCTTCCCCGTCCTGATGTTGCCGAACACCTTGCCCGTGGAGAGCATCTCCAGCTTCTCGGTGGCCTCTATATTGCCCTTCACGGTGCCCCCGATGACGACGGACCCGACGTGGATGTTCGCCGTGATGGAGGCGCCTTGTTCCACGTAGAGGAACCCGGCGGAGACGATCTCCCCGGAAAAGTTGCCGTCGATCTTCAGGGAGTCCTTGAAGCGCATGACGCCGTTGAAGTCGGTTTCCTTGCCCAGCGTGGTGGTGATCCGCTCGATGCCCTTGTGATCTTCGTTTTTCGCCATACCGTCACTTCGTCTTCATCACGAATACGCCATCCCAATCCTCGGGAGGCGGGTTCTCGATGTAGTGCTTGCAGCGCGCATAGTAGACCTTGGAAGGACCATCCTCGGGGTCTATCTTCAACGCGTTGCCGAACGCATCCCGTGCTTCCGCGAACTTCATCAGCTTATAGAATTTGCGGCCCTCTGCAAAGTGCTCGAGAACCATTTTTTTCTCCTCGCTGATCATCTCTCCCTCTCCTCGCCCGCCACCGTTTCCCGAGGGTCTTCCTCCACGACCATCCCGTTGTCATCCAGCTTCACCTGGCGCTTCTTCCAGTCGCGCAGGTGCCTGCGCAGCTTCTTTTCCAGGTCGTCGACGGAAAGGTCCCCCTTCTTCAACTTCTCCCCTCGTCCCTGCAGCTCCGCCACCTCGTCCTCCAGGCCCTTCAGGGTGGCCAGTATCTCGCGTCCTTCCTTGCGGGTGAGCTCAAGGAGCTTCTCCACCTCCGCCGGGTCCATGCGGGGACCACCGCCCATCTTCTCCGCCATGGAGAGCAGGTCTGAAATGGGCTTCTTGATGTGCTGGGTGAAAAAAACGAGCGAGCTGTTCAGGGACTCCACCACCGCGATCCTCTTCTCCCGGCGGGTGAGCTGGCGGGAAAGCTCCCGGTTGCGCAGAACGGCGCGGACACGGGCAAGGACCTCTGAGAAATTGAACGGCTTGGTGATGTAGTCATCGACGCCCTGCTCGAAACCCTCGATCCTGTCCTTCACCTCGTTCATCGCGGAGAACATGATGATCGGGGTATTGCGGTAGCGGCGGTAGGCAGGGTCGTGCTTCAGCATCCGCGTGACTTCCCACCCGGAGAGCTTGGGCATGATGTTGTCCAGGATGATGAGATCGGGATTGCAGGCCTGCACTTTTTCGAGAGCCTCTTCCCCATCGACCGCTTTTTCCACCTGGAACCCGAGCTTGCTCAACATGACGTCGAAGAACTCGAGGTTGATGGGTTCATCGTCGACGATGAGAATTCTGCCTCTCAGCTTCATGCTCCCTCCTCGGGAGGGTTCGGACATCCCTCGGCGATCATTGTGCCCGAGAACCACCCTGCTGTCAATTACGCGAACGCGCGCCGCGGCGCGGCAGATCGCGGGCCGCTCCTGCCGCACCACGCGACTGCCTCAGGATCCACCGCAGCACACCCGCCGCCAGGCCCGCGGCGCTCGCGGCTAGGAGCCACCACGGCAGCCAGTCCCCCCAGCGGGTGTACGCCGTCGTTACACCGCCGTGCACGGGGACCGATCCCACGAGATATCCCTCGGTGAACGGCGGAAGCCGCCCAAGGATGCGGCCGTTGGGGTCGATGATATTGGTCATGCCGCCGTTGGTGGCACGCACCACCGAACGGCGGTTCTCGACGGCGCGGAATATCGCCATGGTCATGTGCTGCATCGCGCAGGGAACAGAATTTGACCAGGCATCATTTGTGATGTTCACCAGCACGTCGGCGCCCCGCTGGACGAAGTCCCGGCAGAGATACCCGAAGGTGTCCTCGAAGCAGATGGGCGTGGAGAAACGGACGCCTCCTGCCTCGAAGACGGTGGGGACCGTCCCCTTCTCCCAGAAGTGCGTATCGGCGTTCTTCAGCCAGTCATAGATGACGGGCAGCGTCCGCTGGAAGGGGAAGCTCTCGGTAAAGGGCACGAGGTGGAGCTTGCGGTAAGTGTCTACGATGCGCTCACCGTCGATGAGCAGGGCCGCGTTGTAGTCGACCCGCACCTCCTGCCCCTCATCGACCCTCTTCAGCTCCCCGTCGTCGTTGCCCACGACGAAGGGCACCGGCTGGGCCGCGAGGAACTGCCGCAGCTCCTTCACCAGGGCGTAGCTCTCGTTGTCGGGCCGATAGCGTGTGTGCCAGTCGATGGCAGGAACGAACGCGGTCTCTGACCAGACAACGATCTCGGGTTTTTCCTGCAGGGCCGCGTTGCTCTGGCGTTCCAGGATGTCGAGGGACTGGCGATACGCCTTGATGCCGCCGTGCCAGGGGTCCACGTCGGGCTGCACCAGGGCAACCTTCCAGAGCCGATCGGAGGAGGTGTCGACCTGCGCCACCAGGCCGTAGACGATGACCGCCGCAAACACAATGGCGTACAGCCCCGCTGGCGCGATGTAGCGCCGCCAGCCCGATCGCAGCGCCTCCCACCCGTCGGCGAATGCGTTTCCCAGGAGGGCGGACGGCACGACGACGAGAAAGGAGACACCCCAGACCCCCGTGATGGCGGCGATCTGGATGAAGGGAACGAAGGGATACTGAGAGTAGCCCATGTTGCCGTAGGAAAAGGCGAGAAAGCCGTTGCTCTTCAGGAAGTACTCGTAGCAGACCCAGAGGGCGGCCTGCAGCAGGTACCCGCGGTGCGGAAACAGCCGATCGGCGAGCTTGAGGGCGGGAACCGTCACCAGGAAATAGGCGGCATAGATCGGGGGCACCACGACGAGGGTGAGGGGGTGGAACTTGCCCAGCCAGAAGTTGAAAATCGCGTAGCTGAGGTAGCCGAAGAATATGCCGTAGAAGGGCGCGGCGGGCCAGCTGGAGCGGCGCACCGCCGCAAACAGCGGCGCCAGGCAGATGAAGCCCAAAGGGAACCAGCCGTTGTCGGAAAGGAAGCTGGGGAAGGAGAGGGCGAAAGCGAGGGCGGAAAGGGCGAGCAGGCCCAGGTCGACAAAGGTCCCCGCGGCGGATTTCTGCGTCCTTGCGGACAGCACGTCAGCTCCTCAGGTCCCAGACCTTCTGCTTCAGCTCCCGCCCCGGGCGGAAATGCGCCACGCCGTGGTTTCGAATGACCACCGAGTCGCCGGTCTTGGGATTGCGGGCCTTGCGCCCCTTGCGGGTGCGTATCTCGAAGGTCCCCAGTCCCCGCAGCTCGATGACGCGGTCGGAGAGCAGCCCGGCCTTGATCTGGTCGAAGAAGAAATCAATGATGCGGTGAATGCTTTTCTTGCTCACCTTGACCAGAGGATAGATATTTTCGACGATCTCGGCCTTGGAAAGTTTTTCCCTGGCCACGTTTGTCGGTCCGCTTACGCTTTCAGCCCGCTGAGCAGGTGGTTCATCCTGGACTTCTTGCGGGCGGCGGTGTTCCGGTGGTAAACGCCCTTGGAGACGGCCTTGTCGAGGAAGGAGGAGAGCTCGGCAAGCAGCTTCTTCGCCTCTTCCTTCTTCTTGTCGTCCACGAGCTCGACGAAGTCCTTTGCAAGCGTCTTCGCCCGGCTCTTGATCATCTTGTTCCTGAGGCGTCTTTTTTCGCCCTGGCGATCGCTTTTTTCAGCAGAAAGATTCCTGGCCAACGGTGAGTACCTCCGCGTAATCCAAATGTTGCAACCGCAACAAGTTATCAAGTTATGAACCTAACGAATCACCTCCGACCTGTCAAGTAGCAGCTCGTGCCCGCGGAGGACCGAACATTTGCCATGTCCGCGGCTTTCATATATCGTTGAAGTGATCGATCAAATCAGGCAGGAGGCGCGGCGTGGCGAATGCCCCCAAAATCTACGATTTCCCTTTGCCCAAGGTGGAAGACAAGCTCGTCTCATTTCTGAAAACGCGCAGCGCGGAGTCAACCGTTGCCGACATGATCGCCGGCACGGGCCTGCCGAAGTACCAGGTGGAGGTGGCCGCGAAGGCGGCGCTGAACGAGTACGCGGGCCGGCTGAAGGCCACCGAGTCCGGAGAGCTCCTGTACTACTTCCCCAACGGGATGCGCAGCACGGTGCACGGCTTCGGTCCTTCCGCGCGCAGGTTCTGGAAGAGCTTCTCCCGCGGGGCCGTCAAGGTGCTCTCCTTCCTCTTCAAGATATGGATCGTGGCAATGCTGGTCGGGTACTTCGTCCTGTTCGTCGCCCTGGCCGTCCTGGCGGTGGTTGCCGCCGTGGCAGCGAGCTTCGCCAACCGCGATGACCGCGGCGGGGGCCGGGATCGCGGCGGCGGCGGCCTGGGCGGCATGTACCTCGTC
>JBEKVA010000036.1:0-17511 GCA_049514475.1 Spirochaetia bacterium | reverse complement strand
AACTTTCCCTCCCTTCGGCACGTGGGTGGAAATCAGCAGGTCTATATTCTTGCGAAAACGTACGAGGTGTTCCTTATCCAGCCCCAGCATGTGAGCTTCCTCCCAGACAGCATCAGTGTAAAACCGCACATAGCGAGACCCCCTTTCGGGGGCCTTTCTCATTAAGGATCTCTTTTCAGCGCCCGATGGGAATCGAACCCACGTGTGAAGCTTGGGAAGCTTCCATACTGCCATTGTATTACGGGCGCGCGCATCGTCAGAACAGCAGGTACAATAGCAAGGTTGCCATTCTCTGTCAAGAAACTCGTGCCTCGAGGCGGCAGGCGGTTCCCTCAGTATTGCACCGGGTTTGCCTTGTCGCGGGCAACCTCCTGGTCGAGAACATAGAGCACCAGCTCGCTTCCCTCCGGCACTATGTAGGGCACCGCCAGGGGTCCGCCGGGGTGCTTCATGGAGAGGATCTCTTTCGGCACGCTGTCGGAAACTATGACGAGCCTGACGTTGACGGCAATCGGCTGCTCGGGCAGCGTGTACTTGAACAGCCCGAACACGTTGTCCTTGCCGACGTCCTTGGGGCCGGTCATGGTCAGCTGGACGACCTGGCCCAGCGCCATCTGCGCCCCGTTGGAGGGATTCTGGGCAATCACCACTCCCGTGTCAGCCCCCTTGGCGGCTTTCTGCACGGTGAATGTGAAGGGAACATTGTCGCGGGTGAGCTCGGCGATCGCCTCCGTGAAGCTCTTGCCGACGTAGTCCCCCACGGTGATCGTGGATTCGGCGCCCTGGTCCTGGCTGACGACGAGCTCGAGGGTCGTCAGGCCGGTGATCTTCGTGCCCGACGAGGGGCTCTGCGCGAGCACCCGCCCCGGCTGCGTGCCCTTTTCATAGCGGTAGAGGATCGGTTCCTTGATGATGAGGTTCGGGCTGTGCGTCGAGAAGAGCGTCTGCAGGTGGATTTTCACGTCGTCGAGGCTCATCCCGACGTAGTTCTCCACCTTGTCGATGATCGGGCCCCTGCTGACCCTGAGGGTCACCCGCTTGCCCACCTTCACGAGGGTGCCTGCCGCGGGCCTCTGAGAGATGACGGTGCCCTTGTCGATATCGGATGAATACTGCACCTGCACGTTGGGGTACAGCTCCTTGCTCTGAAGGTCCATCAGCGCATCGAGCACGTCCCTGCCCTGCACGTTGGGGACGAGCGTTTCCGGCTGCCCGCGGACGGCTATTCCGAAGGTGATGCCGCCGATGACGAGCATGAGACCGATGATCCCGGCGAAGAGGAATATGTAGAGCTTGAGGCTGTGGATCTCGGCAGAGTCATCCTCGTGGGGGACGATCTTGAGGATGAACTCGCGCGTCCACTGATACGCGGTCTCCAGCCAGCCCTGTACCTTCCACATGAAATCCCGCATATGTCCCCTACTCATGCTCCCAGGCGTGTTCCGATGATCTCAGGATGCCCGTTGAGAAACGACCGCCAGTCCAGCGGCTTCTTGAACTGAAGCTGCAGGCGCTCCACGGCAAGGACCCCGCGGCCGGTGCCGACCAGCAACCCGTGCCCCCTGTCCGCCGCGAAAACGTGCCCCGCCGCTTCGACTCCGGATTCTGGAGCGAGGGTATCCGGATAGACGTGGGATTTCAAGAGCAGGAGAGTCTCTGCCCGATACGTGGTGAAAGCACGCGGCCACGGATCGAATGCCCGAACCTTTCTCTCGATCTTTTCAGCCGGCTCCTCCCACCTTACCAGCCCGTCTTCCTTGCGCAGGGGGTGGCAATAGGTTGCCTCCGCTTCGTTCTGGACAACTGGCGCGGGGGGACAGCCTGCCGCGATCTCCTGCAACACCGCGAGGAGAAGCTCGGCCCCCTCCGCGGCAAGAGAATCGGTGAGGCTGGCTGTTGTCTCCCTTCCCGTAAGCGGGTGGCGGCTTTGGCGGAGAATCTCCCCGGTATCGAACTTCTGCGCAATCCTCTGGATGGTGACGCCCGTGGCGGAGTCTCCTTCCAGAATGGCCGCGCTGATCGGGGACGGCCCCCGGTGACGGGGAAGAAGGGAGGGATGGACGTTGATCCCGCCCTGGAGAAAGAGCGCAAGAAATGTCGGCCGAAATATCTTCCCATAGGCGGCCACGACGAGAAGCTGAGGCTGCAGCACGCTCAATTCCTCGATAAAGGAGGCGTCGAGGCGCTCGGGCTGGAACACGCGAAGCCCCAGGCCGACAGCCGCCTCCTTCACGGGGGATTGCACGGCGCCCCGGCCGCGGCCCGCCGGCTGGTCCCTGCTGGTCAGCACGCCAATGATTTCAAAACCGGGAGCGATCTTCTGAAGGCAGGGAACGGCCAGCGATGGCGTGCCTGCGAACAGGATTCGCATCAGGCTTCGACTTTTTCCTGGTATGCCGCGAGAAGACGCTGTCTCTTCCTGGGTTCGATCCTGTCGAGGAAGAGGATTCCGTTCAGGTGATCGAACTCGTGCTGGATGACCCGGCCGAGGTAGCCCTCCGCGGTCAGGCTGAAAGGCCGGCCCTTGGCGCTCCACGCCTGGATACGCACCCACGATGGCCGCAGCACCTCGGTGTAGAGGCCGGGAATGCTGAGACACCCCTCCTCGAAGGATTCCTGCTCTATCGAGGTTTCCAGTATATCGGGATTGATGAAAACCCTGGGCTTGTCGTGGGGAACCTTCGTGATGAAGAGGCGCAACAGCTCGCCGACCTGCACGGCCGCCAGCCCGACCCCCTTGCCCTTGTCCATTGCCTCGAACATGTCGGAGACGAGGGAGACAATGTCCCCGTTGATGTCGGGAACCACGACCGAGTGTTTCGTGAGTATGGGATCTCCGAGCTTTACTATCGTAAGCATTTTTTACCGCAACCCTGGTTCATATAGTAGCAAAAATCAGGGGCTCGCGCCAAGTCACGCGCCGTCTACAGGAGCGCCTGCGGGTCCACGTCAACCTCGATGTAGACCCCCGAGGGCGTCTTGAACTCGTCCAGGGCCGCACTCACCCGCGCGTGGGCCTCGCTGAAGCGAGTGGTCCGCACGATGGTCTGGTAGCGGTAATTGCCCGAAATCCGGGCCAGGGGGCACTCCGCGGGACCCAGCATCTCCCCCGCCTCCCCGCAGCGCTCCTGCAGCGCGCGGGTGAGCGCGGTGATGGCATCGAGCGTCTTCTGCCTGTTGCGGCCGCGCACCACCAGCCGCAGCAGCCTGCAGAAGGGAGGAAATGCCAGCTGCCTGCGGGCCTCAAGCTCGAGGGCATAAAACTCCTCCAGCCTCCCCTCCTGCGCCATGACGATGGCGGGAGCCCCGGGCCTGAATGTCTGGATCAGCACCTTTCCATCGGGAAGGGACCTGCCTGCCCTGCCAGACACCTGCACCAGGAGACTGAAGGTCCGTTCCGCGGCGCGGAAATCGGGAAGCTGGAAACCGGTATCCGCGTTGACGATACCCACGAGCTTCACGCCGGGAAAGTTCAACCCCTTGGCCACCATCTGGGTGCCTATCAGCACGTGGGTCCTGCCTTCGCGGAAATCCGCCAGGGCCTGCCGCAGCACTTTCTTCTTTTTTACCGCATCGGTGTCGATGCGCCTTATCACCATGCGGGGGAACTGTCTCTGCAGCTCCTCCTCGATGCCCTCGGTGCCGTACCCCGAGTACCCCACGTCCAGGGAGCCGCACTGTGGGCACACCGTGATGGGCGCGGTGGAAAACCCGCAATAGTGGCAGACCATGCGCTCACGTTCCTTGTGGTACGTGAGGGAGACCGAGCAGTGGTTGCAGGCCATCTCGTAGCCGCAGGAGCGGCAGTGGAAGAGGTAGGAAAAGCCGCGACGATTGAGGAACAGGATGGACTGCCTGCCCTCGGCATGGCACCTGCCCAGCTCATCGAGGAGACGGCCGGAGAGCGGGCCCTGCTGGCGGCGCATATCCACCACCTCGATGGCGGGCATCGTGCCCCCGCTCAGCCGTGCAGGCAGCCGCAGCGCGGTGAGCTTGCCCTGGCTCATCCGGTGCCACGCCTCCAGGGACGGGGTGGCGCTGCCCATGAGGAGCATCGCCTGCTCCTGGGCCGAGCGGTACATGGCCACCTGCCGCGCGTGGTAACGCGGGGTTGTGCCTGACTTGTAGGAGCCCTCGTGCTCCTCGTCGATGATGATGAGACCAAGCCGGGTGAACGGAGCGAAGATGGCGCTCCGAGCCCCTATGACGACGTCCACCTGCCCGTCCAGCACCCGGCACCACTCCTTGAGCCTCTGGCTGGGGGTCAGCGATGAATGCAGAATGGCCAGCCTGTCCTTGAAAAGGGCGCCGCAGCGCTGGACCACCTGGTGAGTCAGCGATATCTCGGGGACGAGGTAGATCACCCCGCGGCCATGGGCAACGGCGTCCTGCGCCGCCTGCAGAAACACGTCAGTCTTGCCCGATCCGGTGACGCCGAAAAGGTAGCAGGAGCCGGTCCCCTGCTCGGAAATGGTGCGGATGGCCGAGAGCTGCTGCTCGGCAAGAGCGTAGCCGGGCGGCTCATCCTCGAGAGGCAGCTCATCGGGCTCCCCTTCGCGGCGGCCCGTGGGGATCATGGCGGAGAGGGCCTCCCCGAGGGAGCACATGTACATCCGGGCCATCCATCCTGCCAGCGCAATCACCCGCTCGTCGAAAAGCGGCCGCGCATCGACGACCCTCTTCAGCTGCTTCACCTCCACGCCGGCAGGCGGCTCCGCACGCTCAGCCACCACCAGGCCCGTGAGGGAGCGCGACCCGAATGGCGCGGTGACACGGACACCAACGGGGGCGGCGCTGCCCTCCGGCACCCCGTAGGTGAAGAGCTTCTTGACGGGAAGATTGAAGGCGAGCTCGACGAAGGGGCTCATCAGCCCAGGAGACCTTTGAGCATCTTCAGATCGTCCCAGACCGGCTTGCGCAGACCTTCCTTGTCCCTCAACACGGCGCTGGGATGGTAGGTCACGACCACGGGGATGCCGCCCCGCTGGTGCACGCGTCCCCGCAGCTCCCCGAGACTCGCGGTGGTGCCCAGGAGGGTCTGCGCGGCGATCCGCCCGAGGCAGCATATCACCCGCGGCTTGAGGGCCAGGATCTGCCGCTCGAGGTACGGCAGGCATGCGCCTATCTCGTCAGGGTGCGGCTCGCGGTTCTGCGGTGGACGGCACTTGACGCAATTGGCGATGAAGCACTGCTCCCGTTTCAAGCCGATGGGCGGAATCCAGGTGTCCAGGTACCGGCCCGCGGCACCGACGAAGGGGCGGCCCGTCCTGTCTTCTTCCGCCCCCGGTCCTTCGCCGACAAACAGGACGACAGGGTCGAGAAGGCCTTCCCCGGGCACCGTCATGGTCCTGTTCACCGAGAGAGAGCATTTCACGCACGCGGCAACCTCAGCGGCAACGGTGGCAATTTCCGCCGCGCGGTCAGTGGGCGCCGGCGCGGCCGCGGCAGCCGCGGCGGGGGGCTCTTCGATCAGGAGCTCGGGATGCTCATGGGAGAACCCGCTCGTCAGCCAGTCTTCCAGCAGGTTCAGAGTCCTCCAGGTCGTCGAGGGGGACGGATTCTTCGGCGTCATAATCAACCCTTTCCAGGAACAGCCCTCGGGCGGGAGCCGTGCCCCCCGCATTGGAACGCATGCCGCTCTCCATGATGAGCTCAAGCTCGCGGGCGCCCAGGCCCTGCTCATCGAGCATGAGAAACGTGCCCATGATCGTCCTCACCATCTTCCAGAGGAAGGAGGTCGCGGCGATTGTATAGATCAAAGTCTCCCCCTCCCCGTGGAAGCGCGAGAGGTCGATCCGCCGCACCTTCGAGAGGTTGGCGTCCCCCTCGGCGGAAAAGCAGGTGAAGTCGTGCTCTCCCACGATCACGGCCGCCATCTCATTCAGCCGCGTGATGTCGAGGCTCCTGCGCACCCAGTGACGAAAGTTGCGCAGGTGGGGAAGCACCACGGGACCGCACACCGTGTAGTAGCGGTACATGCGCAGCCTCGCCGACCTGCGCGCGTGAAAGCCCTGGCCCACTTCCCTGCTTACCAGCACCCTCACGTCGCGCGGCAGGTAGGCGTTCACCGCGTCGCGGAACTTTTCAGGCCTGATTGAATCCAGGTCGGAATGGAAATTGGCCACCTGGCCGGTGGCGTGCACCCCGGAGTCGGTGCGCCCGGCAGCCAAAACATGCACGGGGTGCCCGTGCATGCGGGCAAGGCCGTCCTGCATCACCCCCTGCACCGTCCTGCCCTGTTTCTGCACCTGCCAGCCCAGGAAGTCGGTGCCGTCGTAGGCAACGGTCAGCTTGATGTTCCTCTCCGCCATGGGGTGACGCCGACTTCCCGCTACGAGGCGTCCGCGGAGTCCTCCGCGGGGGCGGATTCCGGCTGCAGCCGCGCGAGCTCCTCACCCATCTGCTCGTAGACTTCCTTGGCCTTGTCCAGGATCGCCGACGGCCTGTTCCTCGACGACTTGCCGACGCCGAAGATCTTCGCCATCATGCGCCGGGCGTACTGCAAGCTGGCGATGCGCTTCTCCGTCTCATCGGATGCCCCGTGCTGGTAGTCGAGGTACGCGGCCAGGTAAATGACCCCGTAATAGCCATAGTTCTTGTCCAGGTCCGGCCCGAATGCCAGCTGGGCATCGAAGGCTTCCTGCCCGGCGCTTTCCCGCTCCAGGGCGAGCTGGTAGTAAAAGCGCGCCTTTCGGTAGAACAGCTTCGCCAGGTGGTCCCAGTTCTCCCCGGGTTCCTGGCCGTGCAGGTCGGTGAGAAGCCACGCGGCGCGCAGCGCAGAAAGCCCGGCCTTGAATGTCGGGTTGGCCTTGCGGTCATAGAAATCGTAACAGGCAACGGCGAAATAATAGCTTGCCACCCCTTCCTTCAGCGTCCGGGGGATGGTGAAGTCCAGGGCGGGGAAAATCTGCGCGATGCTCTCGTGACGCTCGTCGGAGCTCACCTCCGCCGCGTGCACGTGCGTCTCAGGCACGGCGGCGAAATCCATCGGCAGCGCCGCGAAAAAGCACACGGGGCAGACGGTCACCGGGTAGATCAGGGGCTCCACCTGGCCGAACTTCTTTGACGGCTCGTAGAGCCGACGCAGCTCGGGGGTGAGGTTCCCCGCGATCAGCCGTCCGCCGCCGGACAGCAGGTCCTCGCGGTAGAACTTGGCGTCGCAGACGGGGCACACGGTCTGTTTCTTTTCGAAGAACGTCAGCTTCTGCGTCTCGCTCATGAGCGTTCCCCCTCGATGATCACCACCGCCAACGCGTTGTCGCGCTCGTGTGACAGGGAGCAGACAAGGCGGCTCCCCCCGAAATCCTGGAACGCGGCCTCCGCGGCGCCGGTGAGCATCATGAACGGCTTGCCGTGCGAATCGTTGAGCACGGCGATGTCGCGCAGGGCGAAGTGCCGCAGCCCCGAGCCGATGGCCTTGCCGAAGGCCTCCTTTGCCGCGAAGCGGGCGGCAAGGGAAAGGATTCCCACCTCGCCGCGCGGCAGGGCGCTGGCGAGCTCCTCCGGATGGAAGAAACGGTCGTAGAGGCCCTCGATGTTCCTCCACCTGCGGATGCGCTCCACGTGCACTACGTCGATTCCAACGCCGATGATCACCGCGTCCCTCCCTCCTATCGTCCGGATCCGGTAATATCCACGGTGAGCTCTTTCGGCGACCAGTCGAGCATCATCATGTTCGGAATTGCCTCGGGATGCACGCGAAGAGTGTACTGCCCTCCCCTGTGCACCGTCGAGCATTCAAGGAGCAGGCGGACCTGCTCGGGACGCACCCCGTCCACCCCCAACTGGAAGCCCTGTATGGTAAGGCTGCCGGGGGGAAGCGGGGCCTTCAGGGCCAGGTGCGTGGAGAGGTCCACGGGGTCGATCTGAGCGCTGTCGAAGGTGCGCCTGGCGGTGGCCTCCTGGATGGTGGCGCGAAAGTCCGCCGCGGCATCGCCGGCAATGCGCACCAGGGGGCTGGGCAGCAGGAGCTTCACCCGCGAGGCAAAGCTGCTCGTGCGCCCGGTCAGGTCGATCTCCTCCGTGGAAAGGGAGCTCACGCCCTGGACGCGGCTGCGGGCCCCGCGGATCACGACGTTCTGCGGGGTCACGCCGGACTGCGCCAGCTCGTACCCGAACGCGGGGGCGCCGCGGAGGTCGGGCTGGACCGAGACGCGGCGCTCTACCAGCGGCTCCAGGGTGAATGTGATCTCGTGCGGGTCCACGTTGATTTCAAGCGGCTCCACGTTGGCCGTCGTTCCTTTGCGGAGGATCTTCACTTCCGCGCGGTAGATCCCCGCGCTTTTATGCGCATCGAGGCTGACCGACGCCTCGACGTCCTCTTCCAGGACGGGGAAGATCGATTCCTCGGCTCCCCGCAGGGTGATCTTCACGGTCTTGGGAAACGCCGATGCAACGGCAAGCCCCGCGGGGGTGCTCACCTCCAGCGGGACGCTGAAGAACCGCTCGCTGAGCGTTGTAACCCGGTGGAAGAGCAGGAGAATCACCGCCGCGGTAAGACAGATGACCTTGACGGGGAGATCTGCGAGGAGCACCCGGCTGAATCTCCCCCTCATGTCTTTCCCCCGCCCTGAGGCTCGGAGGGCGCGTCCGCACCGCGGCGGTCCATCTGCAGGAGGCTCTTCAGGCCGGCTTCCACCTCGGCCAGGGTGATGTTGTAGCGGATATTGCCGTCATAGGCGAGGGAGACCGCGCCGTTTTCCTCCGAGACGACGATCACCACGGCGTCCGTCTCTTCCGCGAGGCCCAGGGCCGCTCGGTGGCGGGCGCCAAAGGTGCTTTCCACGTCCTCCCGCTCGGAGAGGGGCAGGAAGCAGCCGGCGGCAACAAGGCGGTCTCCGTCCACGACCATCGCGCCATCGTGCAGCGGGGTGCCTTCGAAGAAGACGGTCGTGATGAGACTCGTGCTGATCTCCGCGTTCAGCGCCGTGCCCGTCTGGATGATGTTTTTCATCCCCACGCGGCGGGGAAAGACGATCAGGGCCCCGCGGTGCTGCGAAGAGAGCAGCTGCACGGCGCCCAGCAGGATTTCCACGCGCGGGGTCCCGTTGGACGGGGCGGCGCGGAACCATTCCCGGCTGCCGATCTGCGTGAAGATCTTTCTCAGCTCGGGCTGGAAGATGATGGCAATGGCAATGACAAGGCCGGGAACAAGCACGTTCAGGATCCACAGCAGCGTGGTGAGCCTCAGGAAGAAGGACACCGCGTAGATGAGCACCATCACGACGGTGCCCTTCAGCAGCTGCACCGCCCGGGTCTGCACGAGGATCTGCCAGCTCTTGTACAGGAGGTAGGCAAGCATCAGAACGTCCAGCGCGGGGCGGATGACCTCGCGGACGACCCAGGCGTTCAGGAGTTGGTCCATGAAAGCGCCTACGATCCGATCCGTCGGACCGAATCGATGATCTTCACCATCTCCACGGCATCCGCCACGTCGTGCACCCTGATGATATTGGCCCCGTTGATGATGGCCAGCGTGTTGGCGGTGACCGTGCCGACGAGCCTCTTCTCCACGGGCCTGTCCAGGATCTCCCCGATGAATCCCTTGCGGGAAAGGCCGATAAGGATGGGAAAATTGAGGGATTTCAGGGAGGCCAGCTCCCGGATGATACGCAGGTTGTCCTGGATGCGCTTGCCGAACCCGATGCCCGGATCGATGATGATCATCTCCGGGGCAATGCCTGCCCCCAGCGCCGCGGCAATAGAGGGCTGCAGCTCGCGGAGGATCTCGCTGATCGTGTTCTTGAAATACGGCTTCTGCTGCATGGTCTTCGGCGTGCCGCGCATGTGCATGAGGACCACCGGCACCTTGCGCCGCGCCACCAGCCGGGCCAGCTCCTCGTTGTGACGGAGACCCGAGATGTCGTTGACGATGTCCGCACCGGCGTCGAGGGCCCGCTCGGCGACCTCTTTCTTTCGCGTGTCCACGGAGATCATGACCTGGGAGACTTCCCGCAGGGCCTGGATCACCGGGATCACCCGGCGGATCTCCTCCTCCACGGGCACCGGCTCGGAACCGGGACGGGTGGACTCCCCTCCCACGTCGATGATGTCCACCCCGGCATCGATCATCTCGCGGGCGGTCTTCACCGCCTCCTTGATTGTCGTGGCCCGGGTGGTCGGGTAGAAGGAGTCCGGGGTGCAGTTCAGGATGCCCATGACGTACGTGGTGTGGGTAAAATCCAGTATCCTGTTTCCCCAGGACATGATGCGGTTGCCCTGCATTGTGCAGGTGGCAATCTCCGCCCCGATCCCGTCAAGGCCGAAGGGTTCGCCCTTCAGCCTGATGGCAAGGAGCTGGAGCGTATGCCTGCTGCCGGTCACGATCAGGTCGGTTTCGCGCACGGTGAACTCGTGGGCCCCCGTGCGCATGGCGGCGCCGCCCCCAAGTGACTCGACGTAGGACTTGATGAGGTTGGCCGCGCGTGTGTCCACGCCCTCCAGCTTCACCGTGCAGTAGAGGAACCTGTCGGCAATCCGCTCGATTTCCTCATCGGAAACGTCGATCTCGCTCAGGTGTCTTTTCAGATCACTGGCGGAGGCTATGTCGATGGGGTGAGCGTTGGTTTCAGAAGATTTTGCTGCAAACAAGGAAGCCACGGCTCGGATTCTAACAGCGGCTTTCCAGAAGCGTCAAGCCAAGCCAGCCGTCGCGGCCGTCGGGGCACAGCAGCCGCTCAGCGCTGAATCCGCGGCTCATCATTGAGGAAAGACGACGTCGATCAGGCGGTTGAGATACAGCAGCAGGAGCTGCCTCTTGCGTGCATCGGAAATCGTGAGCGTGCTCTGCGGCGGCTGCGCGGTCGCACCTGGCGGGGCTGCGGCTGGCTGTGCTCCCGCGGGCTGCGCGGCAGCAGCTCCCGCGGGCGGGGCTCCGGCCGGCTGCGCAGCGGTGCCGGGCTGGGCAGCGGCTCCCGGCTGGGCCGCTGGCGCTGGCGTGAGCAGGCGCACCAGGTCAGCCTGCGAGAGCACGTCCCGCGGCGATGAGAGGAACGTCGTGTAGGTGAGCCGTGCATTGGCGAGCTGCGAGAAGTTGACGCTCCCCTTCTGGTCGATGAGGTTCGGGGAGACGGCGCCGCTCACGGTGACTGATTCGTTCTTGCCCTCGATGTTGACGGTCCTCGATCCCTGCACCTGCGCCGCCCCAGCGGGATCCACCGCGGTGACGACAACGGGTATCTGGGTCTTGAGGCTGAGGGAATCCTTCCCCGTCGTGCTCCGGTTTCCTCCCGTACGCAGCTGCGGGAGGAATGAGAAGAGATTCCCGGAATCTCCTCCGGAGAACTCGAGAGTGAGGTTCTTCGTGTCAGTGCTTGAAGAGGAGAAAGAGAGCGAGGAGGAGGCGTCGATCTGTACGACGAAGGAATCGCCCACGGCGAATCCCCTGCCGCCGGAAAGGTATCCCTTGAACCCGGGAGACCACAGGCTTTCCCCGCCTGCCGGGACGAGCACGGCAAGGAGCAGGAAAGGCATGATCATCCGTGCAGCTTTCACCGACCGCTCCTCCTCGGAGAGTGCGCCCTAGCGCAGCTTCTTCTTATGCCGGTTGGCCCTCAGCTTCTTCTTCCTTTTATGGGTGGCAATCTTGTGTCGCTTTCTTTTCCTACCGCAGGGCACAGTGCCTACTCCTTTCGATGATTATATTGTCTTCAGGCCGGTCGCTTCTGGCGTATGATGCTCCAAACGCGTGTTTGCCCGATGGCCACTCACTATGCGGGATTCCCCCCTGATGGTCAAGTGCTCGCCACCGAAGGTGGATTTGTCGCCGCCACGAACGATTCGACTTTCGCCCGCACGGCGTCGGGACAACCGGCATCCATCCAGGAGACGTCATTGACGGCGTGAAAGAAGGTCAGCTGCCGCTTTGCGTATCTGCGGGAGTTGCGCGCAATGAGACCCCGCACGTCGGAGAGCGTTTCGCAGCCGGCCCGCATCGCCAGGATCTCCTTGTACCCGATTCCCCGCATCCCCGGATCCCCGGGACCGTAGCCGCGGTCCAGGAGCGCCTTGACCTCCTCCAGCAGTCCCGCGGAAAACATCGCCTGCACCCGCGCGTCGATGCGGCGGTACAATTCCGCGCGCTCCCGCGTCAGGGCAATGAGGAGGAATCGATACGCTCCCCGGGGCGTGCGCGGCCAGGGGAAGGAGAACAGGGACCTGCCGCTCGCCTCCACCACTTCCAGCGCGCGCATCACGCGGGAGCTGTCGGCGGGCTCGATCCGCGCGGCACCCTGCGGGTCACGGGCCTGCAGCATGGCGTAGAGCGCCGCTGAGCCCTCCTGCCGCTCGAGGGCGCGCAGGCGCTCGCGCTCCTTCGGGTTCGCGGGGGGTGACTCGGGCATGCCATAAAGGAAGCTCGTGATATAGAAGGCTGTTCCGCCGCAGATGACGGGCACCCTTCCCCTGCCGCGGATCTGTGCCGCAAGGACTTCCGCCTCCTTCACGAAGCGGCCGGCGTTGAACTGCTCCGAGGGCTCCGCCACGTCGATCATGTGATGCGGCAGCGCGGAAAGCAGCGCGGGGTCCGGCTTGGCCGTACCGACATCCATGTGCCGGTACACCTGCATTGAGTCTGCGTTGATGATCTCGAAGCGCGAATCGAAGAGTGCGGGAAGGAGCTCGGACTTGCCGACGGCCGTGGGCCCGAAAACAACGATGAGGGGTGGTGCGCTGTCAGGCGTCCGGGTGCCGGTCACGAAAAACCCCCGAGGCTGCGCATACCCACGACGAGCTCACGCGTGCGTTCGTGTGTCATCGCGCCTTCGCGCGGCCGGGGGGCTGGGTGCCGATCCCTGCGAGAACCCCGGCCATTGCCTCAAGTGCGGAATCGTCGTGAAAACGCACCGTCATCTTCCAGTCGCCGTCCTCGGCCTTCTCCATGCATTCCGAAAGGATTCTCTTCAGCGCCTCTGGGGAACTGCCTGAGCCAGCCGCGACGCTCCCTCTCTCTCCACTGACCATGGCCTGCCGAACGAAGGCGAAGGCCGCAGCGAGAAGCTCCCCGCCCGCCAGGGCAACCGATTCACGGCGCTGCTTTCGCGCTTCCGCGTTCACGCGAAGCTTCTCACTCTCATCCACCGGCGCGGGCGGTTTGACGCCGGTGAGCACCTCGAGCTTCCGCTTCAGCTCGTCGATGTTGCCGGTCAGCGAAACCTCCGTCTTTTCGGAAGACGGATCGAGGGCGGCAAACGCCAGGTCCTGCTTCGCTGAGAGTGTGGTGAGCATCCCCTCCTCGATCGTGCCTTCGGTGACGAGGAGATAAACGTGGACGGGCCGGCGCTGGCCCATGCGATGCGCGCGTGCGATTCTCTGTTCCAGAACAGCCGGGTTCCACGGGAGATCGATATTGATCACCGTGTCGGCCGCCTGGAGATTCAACCCGGTTGCCCCCGCATTCGTGGCGAGGAAGGCGACGCAGCGGGGGTCGTGCTGGAAACTGTCCACCAGGCCCTGCCTTTTGGTCTGGGGCACGGAACCGTCCAGGCGCACGAAGCCCGCCTTGCGCTTCGACAGTATCGGCTCGATGAGATCGAGCATCGTCGTCCATTCGGAGAAAAGAATGATCTTGCGCTCGGTTTCCGCCGTAAGCCTCTCCAGAAGAATCTCCAGCTCCTCGAGCTTGGTCGAGTATCCCGGCGGGTTCTTGTCCAGGAGGAATGTGCTGTCCGCCGCCATGCGGCACATGAGCAGGGCCTTCTGGAGGCGCAGCAGATCCATCTCGCTGATAAAGCGCTTGGTAAGGATGGAGACGATCGTCTTTTTATGCGTGTCGTGCAGCTCCTGCTGCTCCTCCGAAGGCTCGATGCGCAGGATCTCCGTCGTGCGCGGAGGGAGCTGCGTGAGGACCATGGCGCGCGTTCGACGCAGAAGAATCGGAGCAAGGTGCCTCCGCAGCTCGTCGAGGTTCCTGTATCCCAGCACGCGTCCCTTCTCATCGACCACACGATGCCTGTGGAAGAAGCGGAACGCGGGTCCCAGGTGTCGGTTGTTGATGAACTGGACGACCGAATACAGCTCGTCCAGACGGTTCTCCAGAGGCGTCCCCGTGAGCATGAGGGCAAAGGGTGACCGCAGGGACTTGATCACCCGCGCCGTCTTTGCCTGCCAGTTCTTGATTCTCTGTCCCTCGTCCAGGATGATGAGGTCCCACGGCACCGTCTCGATGGAGATGAAGTCCCTGAGCACCTGCTCGTAGTTGGCGATGGTATAGAAGGCGCCGGTGCGGTACAGCGCCGGCCTTTCGCGCAGGGGGCCCGTCACGATCTGGCACGTCCGCTCGGTTGCCCGCTGGATCTCCAGGACCCACTGGGCCTTCACCGAGGCGGGGCAGACCACGAGCACGCGGGATATCCCGGCCTCCCGCGCGAAAAGCTCGGCTGTCCCGATGCCCTGGAGGGTCTTGCCAAGCCCCATGTCATCAGCGATGAGGGCCCGACCGGCTCCCACCGCGAATGCGATCCCGTCGAGCTGGTAGGGCAGTAGCTCGATCTTCAGAAGACCCTTTCTCAAGGCATGCGATCGAGGGTCCCTGCGGATCGACGAAACAGTGGCATCGAGCCTGTCGCGGGTGAGGATCGCGTTTGTCATCTCCTCGGCGTCGGGATAGATGTGGACGGGATGTCCCAGCCCTTCCAACCGCCTGATCCGTTTCATGAGATCGGCGATGTCGGTGATCGGCACGTCCCGCAGCGGCGCTGCCACCGCTTCGACCTCGCGGGGAAGGTCGTCGGGAAGCAGCAGTCTCAGCTCCGCCTCATCGTCGTAGCGGACGTGGAGAGTGATGCGAGTACGCTTGTAGGCACGGGGCATCTTTCCCCGGGGCAGCTTTCTCTTCATGACTCTGACGACAAAGAGCAGGTGCTTGCAGGTCCCCAGCGTGTTTGTCTTGAAATCGGGACACGAACAGTACGATTCGCCCCGTTCCCAGCCGCGGAGCGCGACCCGGTAGGTCTTGCCCGAAAGGCTGCTCGTCACGGCGTAATCGCTCCAGATCCCCTTCCCGTCCAGGGGTGCCAGCGTCATCCGTTCCGTACGGGCCCGCTCGGCCCTGTCCGCAAGCGCACGTTCGATCAGCTCGGCGTCGGAGAGCATTTCCAGCGGAATGGCATCGCGCGGGGCCACGGCAAGCCCCAGTGCCAGCTTCTCCTCGAGGATCAGGGAGAGTGCGGCCCCCACATGCTCGCAGGGTATCGCGCAGCCGGTGCATGAAAAGTCAATCCTGCCGGCGGCTGCGCCGCTGAGCCGCAGCGTGACGACGTTTCGACCAAGATCGAGTGAGAAACAATGGGGATCCATTCGCACCTGGGTATCGATGTCGATCGAGGAGGCTCCTCCCGTCCTCAAGAGCGCCTGGCCGTGCGGGCCGAGCATCTTCCGAGCCTGGGCATAGCTGAGGTGAGAGAGCACGTCCTTCAAGGTGAGCCTGATTTTCTGCGCCATGAAGCGGAGTGTAGGATACCCATTCGCGTGGATCAAGGCTGCGTTCAAGCGCGGGGCATGAATAGGGCGTTTTTTTATCGGGAGGCGAATCGAGGGTGACGGAAAAAAAAGAAACAGTCATCCAATCCATTCGTGATTGGATGCCGGAAGATCGGCCGCGGGATGCGCTCCTGGCGTCGGGCCCTGCATCTCTTCCTCTCTCGAAGCTTCTCGCCATTATCCTCCGTACGGGGAGAAAAGGCGTGAGCGCGGAGGACCTCGGCAGGAGGCTGCTCGGAACGTTTTCAAGTCTACGGGGAATCGACGCCGCCTCGATTTCGGAAATCCGGATGATTTCGGGAATCGGTCCGGCCAAAGCGGCCCAGATAAAGGCCGCGCTGGAGATTGGAAAGAGGCTCTGCCGGGAGGAGGCGGGTAGTCTGCAGGGTCCTCCAAATCCTCGATGGGCGCTGCGGTACGTAACGGCCTTTTATGGTCCCTACCTGAGAGACGCGGCCGTTGAGTCCGCCTGTCTGATTCTTTTCAATAGAAGACATATGCCGATTCGCGCGGTGGAGCTGGGCAGGGGCGACAACGCGGGAGTGATTGTGGATCCGATGCTGATCGTGCGAGAGGCGGTCCGGTCCGCCGCATCCTCCGTCATTCTGGTGCACAATCACCCCTCGGGAGCGGGAGTGCCTTCTGAGGATGATGCGGCTCTCACGATCGCCATAAGGGATTCATGCGCCCTTTTCGGAATACGCCTCCTGGACCACATCATCATAGGCTGCAACCGGAAGGACTGCCGCAGCCTGGCAATGGAGGGGCTCCTCCAGGTCGGATAGCCGCATCAGCGGCAGCTTCGGACGCCTCACATCGGAATGGTCAGTCCTGTGCGAAGATCTCGCGGCTCGCTCTCCGCGGTTAGGGGTCACCATCTCCTCCTCGCCTTCGCGTTGCACCGGCAAGGGCTTCCTCGAGGTCATCGCCCGAAAACGGTTTCTGGAGGAAGCCATCGGCTCGTGAGGATCGAAACAGCTCTGCTGCCGACAGCCCCGTCATGAGAATGACGATGCAGTGGGGGCTCTTTTCTCGAACGATCCTGATAAGCTCGACGCCATTCATGCCGGGCATCTCGTAGTCGGTGAAAACGACATCGAATCGCCGCTGCACAATGAGCTGGAGCGCTTTCTCAGGGCTGTCCGTCACCTCTATGTCGTACTGATGCTTTTTGAGGAGTTCGGGCAGGATCGCCCGAATAAAGGCGTTATCATCGACCACAAGCGCCCGTTTTTTCATTTTTACTCCTTGCGCCGACCATCATTATCCTCTCATGCAACCGAGACATACAACTGATAGTAGTAAAAATAGATTGTCGATGCAACCGTTAGTTTGTAGATACTTCCCTGCGAGCCGGGGTAGCGTTGTCACGCAGGTCGATCAGTGGAACCCAACGGGATCGGGAAGCGAATCAGATTCTACCGGCTGCAGCGCGGCCTCACCCAGATGGAATTGGCCGATCTCGTAGGCGTTTCCTACCAGCAGATCCAGAAGTACGAGAATGAGAAGAGCCAGATCACGCTTCGACGACTCATCGTCCTCGCGAAAGTGCTCGACACCTCTCCAACGGCAATTCTTTCTGCGCCAACGGGATCCCGGCTCTCGGAGAAACCGGGGCGACAACAGTCCGCGCGTCCCCGTGAAGAACGCACGTTGCTGGAACTGTATTCGAAGATCAACAGCCCACAACTAAAACGCACGGTGCTCCGGCTGGTGCGGAACATCGTCGAGCAGCAAGGGAGAGAGTGAGACAGGCTCCCCACGGTTGCGGCTCGGCTCCAAGAGCCTTGTCTATGGATTTATGACGGGAAGTACTCTCACGAGGAATGAAGGAGCGCGTGAAGGCTTCGTGACTTAAGCTTCCGGGTGGCGATACCGGACTTTCTGCGTCAAGATCTGCTTGAGCGCGGTGGACACGATCTTTCCGTGATTCGCCTCAAGCTCGTCATCGCCCGCGAGGTTGATTTGTATGCTGCGCTTCATGGCGGCGCACGTCATTTCATAGACATTTCCCTGGAAGCCTTCCAGGAGATC
>JBEKVA010000035.1:0-17661 GCA_049514475.1 Spirochaetia bacterium | reverse complement strand
GATACCTGTGGGTATACAACTCGCTGAAAGGCCAGATAGAAGCTGAAGACTTCAAGGTCGGCGACTATCTGCCGCCCGAACCGGAGCTTCAGAAGACATTCCAGGTGAGCAGGACCACCGTGCGCAAAGCGGTGGAGATGCTCAGCCAGCAGGGGTTCGTGTTCATCCGCCAGGGGCGGGGAACCGAGATCATCGATTTCAAGGCCACGCAGAAGCTGGGGTTCGTCACGTCGTTTTCGGAGACGCTGAGGGAAAAGGGCTTTACGGTGACACAGGCGGATATCCGCGCGGAGATGGTTCCCGCGCCGCGGAGGATTGCGGCAGATCTGAAGGTGGCCACCGGCGCGTGGCTTGTCAGGATTGAGCGCACCACCCTGGCCAACGATGCCCCCATCGCCCTGATGACCAACTACCTGCTGCCTGACCTGGTGCCTGGCATCGAGAAGCGCATCCCGACGATGAGCTCCCTGTACGTGTTCCTGGAGTCCGAGTACAAGCTCAGCCCCGATGCGGCCACCGACTTCATCTCCGCGCGTGCCGCGGCCCCCGCCGAGGCACACAGGCTGCAGGTGCCGGACGACTCGCCGCTGCTGGTGGTCAGGCGGGTGAGCTTCGTTGCCGGCAAGCCGTTTGAAGCAGCCACCCTGTTGATCGTAGCTGACAAATACGAATACAGTGTACAGACAAGGGATCGGCCGCCGCACATCGGCAGGACGCCTGTCTCTGCAATTTCCCGGAGTGAGAACGCATGAAACTAACGGCACGAGAGGTAGCCCGTCTCATCGACATCAGCGCTGTCCAGGCGCCACATGGAGAGGCGGAGATCCGTGAGTGCGTGAAGCACGCGAAGGAGTTCCGCTTCGTGGCGGTGCATGCCCTTCCCTGCTGGACCGTGTTCCTCAGGGACCTGCTCGCCGACAGCCCCGATATCATGGTGGGCGCACCCGTCGGGTTCCCCGGCGGCGCGCACCGCACCGAGATCAAGGTGGCGGAGGCGAAGCTGCTCATCCAGGACGGCGTGCAGGAAATGGACATGATGCTGAACGTCGGCAAGCTGCGCTCGGGGGACCTGCGCTACTGCGAGGAGGACATCCGCGCCGTGGTAGGGGCCGCGGGCGGCATGCCGGTGAAGGTCATCATCGAGGTCCACTACCTCGACCGCGAGCAGCTGAAGAAGGCGTGCGAGGCATGCATCAAGGGCGGGGCCACGTTCGTGAAGACGGCCACCGGCTGGGCCCCCAGCGGCGCGACCCTCGAGGTGGTGCAGTTCATCACCTCCTTTGTCGGGAAGGCCATCAAGGTAAAGGCGGCAGGCGGCATCCGCTCCCTGGATACCCTGCTCGCGATGTACCGCATGGGGGTGGCGCGCTTCGGGATCAACCTGAACTCTTCTATCGAAATTGTCCGTGCCGTCGCGGCGTTGCCGGGCGGCGCGGTGGAATTCTGAAGATGGCAGACCGCATCATCGCCTATGACCTGGGAACCGGGGGCGCAAAGGCGTCCCTGTACGATCGCGAGGGCACCTGCCAGGCGAGCACCTTCGTCTCCTACGAGACCTTCTACCCGGATTCCGGCTGGCACGAGCAGCGGCCCCAGGACTGGTGGAACGCCATCGTGCAGAGCACGCGCGAGCTTCTTGCCAAGAAGATTGCATCCCCTTCCGACATCGAGGCGCTGGCGATCTCGGGGCAGAGCCTTGCCGTCATTCCCCTGGACGCGAAAGGAGAGCTTCTCCGCCAGCAGATCCCCATCTGGTCTGACTCCCGCGCCGAGGCGCAGGCTGCCGCTTTCTTCAAAAAGATCGATCCTGACACGTGGTACATGACCACGGGCAACGGCTTTCCCGCCTCCTGCTACTCCGTGTTCAAGGTCATGTGGTACCGGGACAACGAGCCGGAGATGTTTTCCCGGATCCACACCATCATCGGCTCCAAGGACTGGGTGAACCTGCGCCTGACGGGAAAGATCCTCACTGATTTCTCCTATGCGTCGGGAAGCGGCATCTACGACCTGCTGGGCTGGAAGTACCAGAAGGATTTCATCCGGGCCAGCGGGCTGTCGGAGGGACTGTTCCCCCGGATCGTGCCTTCGACGGAGATCGTGGGCACGCTCACCGCAAAGGCAGCCGAAGAGCTGGGGCTTCCCCGCAGCGTGAAGGTGGCATGCGGCGGTGTGGACAATTCCTGCATGGCCCTGGGCGCCCGCAACACGAAGGAGGGGAGGGTCTATACCTCCCTGGGTTCCTCGTCGTGGATCGCGGTCACCTCCGCGAAGCCAGTCGTGGACGCGAAGACGAAGCCATTCGTGTTCACCCACGTGATGCCCGGCCTATTCACCTCCGCGGTGAGCATCTTTGCCGCCGGCAGCTCGTTCCACTGGCTGCGCGGCGTGCTTTCCGAGGGTGGCAGCCTGTCCTACGACGAGATGACCGCGCTGGCCGCCACTTCCCCCATCGGGGCCAACAAGCTGCTCTTCAACCCGAGCCTGGGCGGGGGAAGCTGCCTGGAGCCCAGCCCGCACATCCGCGGCGCCTTCGTCGGTCTGGACCTGCGCCACACCCGCGCGGACCTCATCAGGGCCGGCATGGAAGGAATTGCCCTGAACCTCGGCGCGGTGCTGGAGGTGCTGCGCGGCTTCGTGCCCCTTTCCCATGAGATGCTCATGGTGGGCGGCGGCAGCAAGAGCCCTTTCTGGCTGCAGATCTTTGCCGACATCTACCGCATGGACTGCGTGAAGACGAATATCGACCAGGACGCGGCCGCGCTGGGCGCGGCGGCGCTTGCGGCCGTGGGTGCCGGCCTGTGGAAGGGCTTCGAGAAGATCGACGAGGTGCACAAGGTGCAGAGCGTGCAGAAGCCGCTCCCCGGCAACGTGGAGGCATACCGGAAGCTCATGCCCGCTTTCCAGCTTGCGCGAAAGCAGCAGGCGGAGCTGGGCGACCTTTTGCACGGAATCTAGGAGGCGCGCGATCGATCGCGCGGAGAGCATGAAGGAGGTCAGGCAATGAAGATAGGACTGTTCACCGCGACATTCCTCGACAAGAAGCTGGAGGATGTGTGCACCATGGCCGCCGAGCTGGGCTACCAGGCGGTGGAGCTTCCCGCGTTTTCCGGCAACCCGCACCTGGACCTGGACGAGGTGCTGAAGGGCTCCAACGCGAAGACCCTCGCGAAGATGATCGGCGGCCGCGGCCTTGTCATCTCCGCCCTGGCAAACCATCCCGAGGGCCAGATCGTGCTGGGTCCCTACGGCAAGGACACGGACGGCATCTTCAAGGGCACAAAGGAAGAGAAGATCGCCTTCGGCACGCAGCGCATGATAAAGACCGCGCAGGCGGCCAACGCGCTGGGCGTGCCGGTTGTCACCGGCTTCGTTGGCTGCGAGAACTTCGGCCGCTTCTTTCCCTTCCCCTACTCAAAGGGCTGGAGCGACATGGAGAAGGAGATGGTCGAGCGCTGGGGGAAGATCCTTGACAAGTTCGGCGAGTACGGGGTGAAGTTCGCCCACGAGCCGCACCCCAACCAGCTTGTCTATGACATAGACACGGCCCTGCGCGCGGTGGAGCTCATGGGGGGGCGCAAGGAGTTCGGTTTCAACTTCGACCCCGCCAACCTGATCTACCTGGACATCAACGTGGAGAGCTTCATCGACCTGCTGAAAGACCGCATCTACCACGTGCACGCCAAGGACGGTGAGGTGGTGGAGCACAACGTGAAGCGCTCGGGCCGCATTCCCCAGGGGGACTGGCAGAGGCTGGGCCGCGGGTTCCGCTTCCGCATCCCCGGCTGGGGCTCGGTGCCCTGGAAAAAGGTGATCACGGAGCTGTCCCTGATCGGCTACGATTACGTAATGAGCTACGAGCACGAGGACGTGACCATGAGCAGGCACGACGGCATCACCAAGACCATCGCCTACCTGAAGCCGCTCCTCATCGAAAAGCCCTATGAGGGCAGAAACGACGTGCTGTTCAACTAAAGGAAGGAATACCATGGGCAAATCTATGAAAGCGGCCGTATTCGAGAAACCGAATGTCATCACGATCAAGCAGGTCCCGGTCCCCGAGATCGCCGACGACGAGGTGCTGATCAAGGTGAAGTACACCGGCATCTGCGGCACCGACTGGAGCATCTACACGGGCAAATACTCCGCTGACAAGCTGCCCATGATCGCGGGGCACGAGTTCTCGGGTGTCGTCGTGCAGGTGGGCAGGAAGGCCCGCGGCGTCAAGGAAGGGGACAGGGTCACCGCTGATATCAACATGTCATGCGGCACCTGCTTCTACTGCCGCAAGGGCCAGAAGCTCATGTGCCCCGACTTCCACCAGCTTGGCATCCACGTTGACGGCACCTATGCCGACTACGTGAAGGCGCCCTTCGACCAGGTGCACAGGCTGCCCGACACGCTGAGCTTCCTGGCCGGCGCGTTCATCGAGCCTGTCTCCTGCGTCATCCATTCATCCAAGGCCGCGAAGGTGACCCATGGCAGCACGGTGGCCGTCATCGGCAGCGGGCTGGGCGTCCTGCACGGGATGCTCGCGCGTCTGCGCGGGGCGGCGCCCGTGATCGTCATCGGCGACAACGCCAAGCGCCTTGCCATTGCCAAGGAAATGGGCGTCGATGTGACCATCAACATCAAGGACGGGATCGACCCTGTGGCCGAGGTGAAGCGGCTCACCGAGGGCCGCGGCGCGGACTTCGTGGTGGAGGCTGTCGGATCGGCAGCCACCTACACGCAGGCCTTCGCCATGTGCCGGCCGGGCGGAACGCTTGCGGCCTTCGGCATCTGCGCTCCTGATGACCAGATCTCCGTGAAGCCGTACGACCTGGTGCTGGGGGAGAAGACGGTGGTCGGCTCCTGCGCCGGTGTGGGCCCCGACTGGACGGACGCCATGGCGCTGATTGCAAACGGGCACATCAAGCCCGAGAGCATGTTCTCCATGATCGTTCCCGTGGAGGAGCTGGAGAGCGCGCTGAAGCAGCTGCGCACGGATCCGAACCTCGTCAAGGTCTTCGTTTCCACGGAGATCTCCAAGCGCGAGATACTGGCGAAGTAGGCGGCAGGAATGAAGACTATCGGCATTGACCATGTGGCGATCAACGTGAGGGACCTCGCGGCCTCGCTCTCCTTCTACATCGGGGTCATGGGCTTCCGGCAGCTCGAGACCGTGCCGATGGACGGCTTCACCATCACCTACCTCGCGGTCCCCGGCGGCGGCAGGATGGAGCTGTTCGACTACGGGAACACGAAGCACGACCTCGTGCGCGGGGAGACGGAGGAGGGACTGCGGCACCTCGCCTTCTCCGTTGACAGCGTCGAGGGCGTTGAGAAAATGCTGCGTGGTCGGGGGGTGAAGATCGTGCGGCCCACGACGGACCTGCCGTCACTGGGCGCCCGCGTGCTTCTCTTCCTGGACCCGAATGGCGTCACCCTGGAATACTGCCAGAAGCTGAAATGACAGGAGATACTGACGTATGAGTGCGAGCATGCCCCTTCTCTCGAGTATCCGGCTGGGGAACAAGACCGCCGCCAATCGCATCGCCATCAACGCGATGGAGTGCTGTGACGCGGACACCAGCGGCAACCCGACCCAGACCGCCTTCCGCCGTTACGAGAGGCTGGCCCGCGGGAACGCAGGGGTCATCGTGGTGGAGGCTCTTTCCGTCGTGGATGAGAACCGCGGGAGGCTGCACCAGCTCACCGCCCTTCCCCAGAACCAGAAGGGCCTCACTGACCTCGTTGCGACCATGCGGAAAGCCAACCCGAAGCCGATCATCCTCTGGCAGCTCACCCACGCGGGGGAGCTGTCGAGCCCCGAGTTCTCCGAGCGCGTCTGCGTGAAGCCGTTCCCTGGCTACGAGGGCAGGCTCCTTACCGACGAGGAAGTGGACGAGATCCTTGAACGATTCGTGTTCGCCGCCAAGATGGCCCACGACTGCGGGGCCGACGGGGTGGACTTCAAGCTCTGCCACGGCTATCTCGGCACGCAGATCCTGCGGCCGTTCAACGACAGGAAATGGAAGTATGGCGGCTCGTGGGGCAACCGCACGCGCTTCGCGTACGAGTTCTACGAGCGCATCGCGAAGGAGATCAAGGACCCGGGATTCATCGTGGGCTCCAAGATCACGATGTGGGAGGGCCTCCCGGGCGGCATGGGCTGCGCCGGACCCGACACGCCCATCATGGACCTCACCGAACCCCTCGACCTGGTAAAAGGGCTGGAAGCCCGGGGCGCGAAGTACATCATCGAGTCAGCGGGCAACCCGTCGCTGACGCTCTCCCTCGTCCAGGCGTACAAGAACGTACCCGAGACCTCCTACCTGCACTTCGGCTTCCAGAAGCAGCTGCGATCCGTGCTCAAGCCCCAGACGGTGGTCATCGGCTCCAACAACTCCGTCTACAGGAACGGCAAGAACACCTTCCGGGGCGTGAAGCGGGAAGAGGCGTCCTTGGTTTACTGGGGAAACAAGAACATCACGGACGGGGTGTGCGACATGGTGGCCATTGGCCGTCAGTCCTTTGCGGATCCGCTCCTGCCTTCCAAGCTGGAGCAGGGCAAGGAAAACGAGATCAACTGGTGCACTGTATGCGACAATTGCATCGAGTTCCTCATCAGGCAGAAACCGGTGGGCTGCTCGACGTACGAACGCGAGTACACACTGGGGCTCAGGGAGATGCGCAAGGAGCAGGGCGCTCTCGCAGAATCCGAGAAGCATACGTAAGGAAGGGAGAATATCATGAAAATCGGCATCGACAGCTACTGCTACCATCGGTTCTTCGGCGAGGTGTATCCGCACCAGAAGAAGCCCGCGAAGCAGATGACCCTCGAGGACTTCATAAAGCGCGCGCACGAGCTGAAGGTGGACGGGGTGTCCCTCGAATCCTGCTTCATTCCGCGCTTCGACGCCTCCTACCTTTCCGAGATCAAGGGCATGCTGGACGAGTACAAGCTGGACCGCGTCTTCGCCTGGGGCCACCCGGACGGCCTTGAAGGCGGGCGCAACCAGAAGGCGTACGAGGAAATGGTGAAGAGCATCGAGTACGCCAAGGCCATCGGCGCGGACGTCATGCGCGTGGTTGGGGCGAGCCTCGTGTTCCGCAATGACCCCCACGGCCCGATGCTGGAGAAGCTCACCGCGATGTTCAAGCAGGCGGTGAAGACTGCGGCGGCAGCCAACGTGAAGATTGCCGACGAGAACCACATCGACTTCAACTCCGACGAGATGCTCTCCCTGATCAAGGCGGTGGACTCTCCGTACTTCGGCATCAACTTCGACACGGGCAACTTCATGCGCGTGCTGGATGACCCCATCAAGGGCATGCAGAAGCTGGCGAAGTACACCTTCTCCACCCACGTGAAGGACCTGAAGCCCAACCGGCAGGCCGCGGTGGATGACTGGTACTTCTTCTCCACCACACCGACGGGGGAGGGGCTGGTGGACAACCAGAAGCTGGCGCAGCTGCTGCACGACGTCGGCTACAAGGGTTTCCTGGCGGTGGAGCTGGACACCCTGCACCCTGATTACAAGGACGACGAGGACAAGGCCGTGGTACAGAGCGTGAAGGAGCTGCGGCGAATTGCCAACGCGGTGAAGTAGGAGGAGATGGCCATGAAGAAGCTCAACGTCGGGATCGTCGGGTACAAGTTCATGGGCAAGGCGCACTCCAACGCGTGGCTGAAAGCCCCCCAGTTCTTCGACATGGAGGCGCAGCCCGTGCTGAAGGTGGCCTGCGGCAGGCACGCGGAGTCCCTGAAGGCGTTCGCCGAGCGCTGGGGGTGGGAGCACACGGAGAGCGACTGGAAGAAGATGGTGCACCGCGATGACGTGGACATCGTGGACATTAGCGCCCCCCAGTTCCTTCACTACGACATCGCCATGGAAGCTTTGCGGGCCGGCAAGCACGTTTTCTGCGAGAAGCCGCTGGCGATGAACCTTGCGCAGGCGAAGGAGATGTACGAGCTGGCCGAGAAGAAAGGGGTCACGCACTACATCAATCACAACTATCGCCGCTGTCCCGCGGTGCGCCTGGCGAAGAGGCTCATCGAGGAAGGCAAGGTGGGGCGCATCTTCCACTGGCGCGGGGCCTACCTGCAGTCGTGGATCGTGGACCCCAACTTCCCCCTGACCTGGCATTTACAGAAGGAGTTTGCGGGAAGCGGGCCGCAGGGGGACCTGAACAGCCACAGCGTGGACCTGGCGCGCTACCTGGTGGGGGAGATCAAGAGGGTGAGCGCCATGACGGCGCATTTCATCACGGAGAGGCCGCTGCCGGATGAGGTTGCCTCGGGTACCTTCAGCGGCAAGGTGAAGGGGGTCGAAAAGGGCAAGGTCACGGTGGAGGATGCCGCCTTCATGACGGTGCAGTTTGCCAACGGCGCGCTGGGCTCCTTCGAGGCCAGCCGCTTTGCCCCCGGGCGGAAGAACTACAACTATTTCGAGATCTACGGGAGCAAGGGGAGCATCCTCTTCGACCTGGAGCGGATGAACGAGCTGCAGTTCTTCTCCGCGGATGACCCCGCCTACGCGCAGGGTTTCCGCACGATTATTGCCACCGAGGGCGGGCAGCACGACTACGTGGCCAACTGGTGGCCGCCGGGGCACATCATCGGCTACGAGCACGAGTTTGTGCACGCGGTGGTGGACTTCTGCAAAGCGGTGAGCACGAAGACGAAGATCGAGCCGAACTTCTACGACGGCATGAAGGGCATGGAAGTCCTTGAGGCGGGGCTGCGCTCCGCGGAAACCGGAAAGGCGGTGGATATCTCATGAAAGCAAAACTCGTTCCCGTCCATTTCAAGTCAGGGATGGATGATGAGTTCAAGAAGCACCTTGCGCTGCTGAGGGATCAGCTTTCAGAGCAGGCGGACATACTTGCGCCGGTGGCGCTGGGCGGGAAGCTTCCCGACGCCGACGCGGTGGTCTTTCCCCAGCTTATAGGGGACGCATTCTCCCAGCTCGATGCGCTGAAGAAGATCAAGCTTCCCGTGCTGGTGCTGACGTCCGACTTCGGCACGGTGAACATGTGGGACTGGGAGATCGTGACATTCATGAAGGCGGCGGGCATGAACGCCTTCACCCCGTACAACATCGCGCTCACGAAGACCATCTGCCGCGCGCTTGCGCTGAAGCGGGAGATGAAGCAGGTGAAGTTCCTCGTCTTCCAGGACAGGCCCGGCGTGGGCGGCCAGCAGGCGGAGATCTTCAAGCGCTTCTGGTGGTGGGAAGACAAGTGCACGGAGCTGATCAAGGACAAGTTCGGGATCACCATCGTGAAGAAGAGCTTCAAGACGCTGGGAGAGCAGGCGAAGAGGATCGGCGACGCGGACGCGCGCAAGGCGCTGGGCGACCGCACGGTCCCCATGGAGGGCCTGGGGGACCGCCCGTTCACCTCGGCGCTGAAGCTGTACGCGGCGGTGAAGCGTGAAGTGGAGGCCGACCCCGCCATCCAGGGCGCCGGCATCAACTGCCTGAACGAGTCCGAGTACTCCGACACCACCCCGTGCCTCGCGTGGGACCTGCTGTACCAGGAGCGCAAGCTCATTTGGGCCTGCGAGGGGGACACCCTGTCCCTCCTCACGCTGTTTCTCCTGGAGCGGTCCCTGCAGGCGCCCATCATGATGAGCAACCTCTACCCGTTCCTCATGGGCAGCGCGGCGCTGAAGCACGAGAAGATCGACAAGTTTCCCGACGTGCCGGAGCCCGAGAACCACCTGCTGATGGTGCATTGCGGCTACTTCGGCGTGGTGCCCCGCCCGTTCTGCAGCGCCTGGAACCTCAGGCCCAAGGCGCTCGCCATCGTGGACGACAACGCCCACATGATGGACGCGCGCATGCGGGAGGGGACCATGACCCTCGCCAAGCTGCACCCCGAGCTGAAGAGCTTGCAGTCCATCGAGGGAGAGCTGGAGAAGTACGTGCAGTATCCAGGCAGCGACTGCCGCAACGGCGCCCTGCTGAAGGTGCGCAACGGCCAGTTGTTGATGAAGTCCTTCTATTCCCATCACTACACCCTGATGACGGGGCACCGCGCCGTGGACATCGAGAATGTCTCTCGGGTGATGAATATGGGCGTGGAGGCGCTGTAAGAGTGGGATTTCCGGAAACCTCTCCCCGAATCCGCGCTTCACGCGTTGCGTTGACAACGCCAATTTCGCGGTCTACCCTTACGGGGAACAGCGCATGAAAATCCTCGAGATGCGGGGCATACGGAAAAGCTTCTTCAACGTCGAGGTCCTCCACGGGGTAGACTTCTCCGTGGAAAAAGGGGAGATCATGGGCCTGTGCGGCGAAAACGGCGCCGGCAAGTCCACCCTGATGAAGATCCTCTCCGGCATCCATCCCGTGGACAGCGGCACCATCGTATTCAAGGACAGCCCCGTGCGGAGGAATCCCAGCCCCATGGACATGCAGCGGCTGGGCGTCTCCATGATCCACCAGGAGCTGAACCTCCTGAACGAGCTTACCGTGGCGCAGAACATCTTCCTCAGCCGCGAGCCGCGGGCTGGCATGGGTCTCATCGACTTCAACAGGATGAACGAGGAGGCGGCGCGGATCCTCACCAGGCTCGGGGAGAAGATCGATCCGAAGCGCAAGGTGCGGGACCTGAAAATTGCGCAGAAGCAGATGGTGGAGATCGCCAAGGCAATCTCCTTCAACGTGGAGCTCCTGGTCATGGACGAGCCGACCTCCCCGCTCACCGGCAGGGAGACGGCCATCCTCTTCGACCTGATCTCCAGCCTGAGCGAGCAGGGAATCGCCGTGGTCTACATCTCCCACCGGCTGAAGGAGATCATCGACGTCTGCCACAGGGTGACGGTCCTCAGGGACGGGAACCTCGTGGCCACGCGGAATGTCTCCGAGGTGACCGCGCAGCAGATCGCCACCCTCATGGTGGGACGCGAGGTGCAGGAGTCCCGGGCGTCCGACTTCACCGGGGACCCCGACTCCGTTGTCCTGGAGGTCCGCGGCGTTACGGACAAGCTGCTGAAGAATGTCGACTTCCAGGTCCGCAAGGGAGAGATCCTGGGTTTCAGCGGGCTGATCGGAGCGGGCAGGACCGAGCTGATGGAAGTCATCTTCGGCATGAGAAAGCCGCGCTCGGGAAGCGTTCTTATCGAGGGAAAACCCGTCTCCATTAGGAGCGCAATAGACGCAATCCGCGCGGACCTGGGGTTCGTGACGGAGGACCGCAAGGAAACGGGGCTCGTCCTCTGCCGCGACATCACGGAGAACTCCAACTACGTCGCGTGGCTGAAAAACCCCGGGGTCTTCAGGGGCAGGAAGGCCTCCCAGGAGAACACCCGCAGGATCGTCGATCGGCTGCGCATCCGCTGCAACAGCACCGCCCAGAACGTCAGCAACCTCTCCGGCGGCAACCAGCAGAAGGTGGCCCTGGCCAAGTGGCTGCTCTCGGGTGCGAAGGTGCTCATCCTCGACGAACCAACGCGCGGCGTGGACGTGGGGGCGCGGCAGGAGATCTACCAGATCATCAGGGAGCTGGCGTCCGAGGGGGTGGCGATCGTCGTCGTTTCCTCCGACCTGCCGGAAATACTGGCCATCTGCGAACGGGTCGTTGTCATGCACGAGGGCCGGGTCACCGGGACCCTGAAGGCTTCGGAGCTGAGCGAAGCGAAGGTCATGTACTACGCGACGGACGTCGTGTAACGAGGAGTCGGAGAATGCTCGCGGCAGAACAGAAAACGGCAAACCCCGTGCTCGAGCTGGTCAAGCGCGCCTGGCGGGACTACAGCATCCTCCTGGTGTTCGTCGCCATTATCGCTATCTGCGGGATCGCGGCGCCCCGGTTCATCCTGATCGACAATCTGTTGAACATCCTGCGCAACACCTCCACCGTCGGGGCCATAGCGCTGGGCATGACCCTGGTCATCATCGCGGGGGGGATAGACCTTTCCAGCGGGCCCGTGCTGGCGGTCTCGGGGGCCGTCCTGATCCTGCTGCAGCGCATGGTGACCCCCGAGGGCGCGCCCGTGGTGCCCCTGGCAATCGCCATCCTGGCCTGCCTTGCCGTGGCCACGGCGTTCGGGTTCATCAACGGGGTCATCGTGACCAAGGCGCAGCTGCCGCCCTTCATCGTGACGCTGGCGGTGGGCATCATCGCGCGCTCTCTGGTCATGTACTTCATGCGCGGGGCCACGGTGATGGGCAACAACATCCCCCAGTTCACCGGGATCGGCAACGGGTCGGTGCTCGGTTTCACGGTGGGGGAGTTCACCTTCGGCGGTGTTCCCATCCCGTTCCTCGTCGTCATAGGGATGGCCATCGTCCTCCACATCGTGCTCACCCGCACGAAGTTCGGCACCTACGTGTTCGCTACCGGCGGCAACGAAAACGCGGCGCGCTTCTCTGGCATCAAGGTGGACCGCATCAGGATTGCCACCTACATGCTGGTCGGCTTCTGCACCGGCGTGGCCGCCACCATTGAGATGTCGCGCATGGCGGCCGTGGCGGCTACCACCTCCGGCGCCCAGTACGAGTTCGAGGCCATCACCGCCGTCATCGTGGGCGGCACCTCCCTTGCCGGAGGCAAGGGGCGCATCGTGGGAAGTATTGTTGGCTTTATCATCCTCGGCATCGTCAACAATATGATGATCATGCTCAATATATCGCCCTATCTCTCCGGGGCCGTGAAGGGGGCAGTCATCCTCTTCGCGGTTCTCATGCAGAGACGGGAGCGGTAATGAGAATCTCTCTTTCAAGGAGGAGCGCTATGAAGAGACGTGTTGTATTGCTCGTGGCGGCCCTTGTGCTGCTGCCGGCCATCCTGGTCGTTGCGGCACCCAAGAAGTTCCGCATGGCCGTCTCCCTGCCCCCGGCGAACAATGCCTGGCAGGCGAAGATGCTGGATTCCGTGAACGCGGAAGTGGCGAAGGACACGACGAACTTCGAGATCACCGTGAAGAACGCCGTCGACGACGCCGACCAGCTCAACCAGCTGACCGCCTTCAAGGCGGGCGGCTTCGACATGATCTGCACCCTGCCCGGCAACGGAACGCTCATGACGCCGATCTGCCAGGAAATCTACAAGGCAGGGATCAAGCTCATGATCATCGACCGCGCGATCGAGGGCGACCAGTACACCGTGTTCTACGGCGGTGACAACGCTGCCGGCGGCAGAAACGCGGCGAAGTACTTCGGCGACCGGCTGAAGGGCAAGGGCCAGATCGCCATCCTTCGCAGCTATGTCGGGATCCCCATCGACCTGCAGCGCTACAACGGGTTCATGGAAGTGCTGAAGAAGAGCTACCCTGGGATCAAGGTCCTGGTCGAAGGCGACGGCGAGTTCAACCAGGAAGCCGGCCTGAAGGCCATGTCCAACATCCTGCCCGCGTACCCCAAGATCGACGCGATCTACTCCCAGGATGACGAGTCCGCAGTCGGCGCGCTCACAGCGATCAAGAACGCCAACCGCAAGGACATTCAGTTCATCACCGGGTTCGGCGGCTCGAAGTCGGCGTACGCCAAGATGGTGGCCAAGGATCCCCAGTACGGCGCCTCGATGTCGTACCTGCCCACCATGGGCGGCCGCGCTGTCGCGATGGCCAAGCAGATTCTCCAGGGGAAGAAGTTCCCCAAGATCAACATCGAGCCGACCATCGTCGTGACCGCAGACAACGTCAGCAAGTACCTGGACGACGCGTACTGAGATCGACCTGAGCTGCACCGAGCGGGAGGGGGGCGCGAGCCCTTCTCCCGCGTTTTTTTTGGCGAGCCGTCAATATACGTAGGTCCGGCCGTTGATCGTGATGGTGCCCGTGGGCAGGCCCGTGGCCACATCCATGGTGACATCCAGTGACACGAGCAGCTGATTCTTCCCGACGGCGGTAAGGTTGCTGCCGGAGAAGCTCATGATGGTCGCCACGCCGCTGCTCAGCCTCAGCAGGCACGTGAAAGTGCCGCTGAGCCTGTAGCCTGTCCAGCTGTCGTAGTGATTCGCAAGGTGCACCACCAGGCTTTCCTGGCCGGCGGGTGCCGTCTGCCAGGTGTCGATGCCGGGGGAATAGGTAATGGCCACGCTGGCATTCGGCCCGGCAGCGCTCACCGTGCTGCCGTTTGTCACGACGGCCCACGAAGAATAATTGCCTATGACCCAGCTGGATGAATCCCTCACGCTGGTAAGGACCGCGTCGCGCTCGACAGGACTAGCGGCGCCGCCCGAGGGGTTCGAGCATGCTGCAAAGGCGGCCAGCGCGAGAATGGGGAGGAATCCGACCCTTCTCATCCCTACAGAATGTAGTGATTCGTTTCCCGTGTCGGCAAACGGGGTCACCGGGGGACCCGCGGCAATGTTGCCTGTTGAAGAGCGGGGATTTGTCGGGTACTGTCTCCGGGGTGATGGGGAGGCTGCAATTGGCTGAACAACAGGTGATTCTCGTGACCGGCGCATCCTCGGGGATAGGAAAGGCCAGCGCGCGGCTCCTCGCGGCCGCGGGTTTTCGGGTTTTCGGCGCCTCGAGAAGGGCCCCGGCGGGGCTCGATTCAGTAGCCGCGGTTTCCATGGATGTCCGCGATGACCGCTCGGTCACCGACGGCGTCTCCCGCGTCCTGAAGGAGGCGGGCCGCATCGATGTCCTCCTGAATTGCGCGGGGATTCACATCACCGGCTCCGCGGAAGAGATGCTGCTGGAAGAGTTCCGGGAGCAGGTAGAGACAAGTCTCCTCGGCACCGTTCGCACCTGCCGCGCGGTGCTTCCCGGCATGACGGGGCGGAAGCGGGGACTGATCATCAATATCAGCTCCATCGCGGGGCTGATGGGATTGCCATTCCAGACCGCGTATTGCGCCAGCAAGCACGGAATAGAAGGCTACTCGGAAGCCCTGCAGATGGAATCGCGGCGGTTTGGCGTGAAGGTGGTCGTCGTCGATCCCGGGGACGTTCACACGGAAGTGACGCAGAACCGGCTGCACTCACGGGGGATTGCCGCGGGCTCCCCGTATTTGCCCGATTTCGATGCCGCCATGCGGATCCAGGACGGAAACGAGATACACGGCTGGGAGCCCGAGCGGATCGCGCAGCTCATCCTGCACATCGTGAAGGCCCGCTCCCCGAGATACCGCTACGTGGCAGGGCCGTTCGTGGAGAAGTTCGCCGTGTGGGCGCGGCCGCTGCTCCCGGAGAGGATGTTCCTGAAGTTCGTCGCACGGTTCGCGGGGGTGAAGTAACGCCGCACGCCGCCGGCGGGTGGGGCTGGCCACTGCGATGTGAGGTGGCACGCCTTGGACCCGCCCCTTCCGTTGCGGCTTGACCTCCCTCTCCTCCTCCCCTATCCTGTGCCCGCTATGGCAGAAAAAACCACCGATGCCTTTGCTATGGACCTGCACTCGGCGGCATTCATCATCGTCGACATGCAGAACGACTTCGTGCGCGTGGGCGCCCCGCTCGAGGTGCCCGACACGAGGGCCACCATCGAGCCCATCAAGGCGGTGACGACGCTCTTCCGGGCGGCACATCGCCCCGTGATCTACACGCGGTTCATCACCGGGGAACAGGAGACGCTCCTGTGGACGTGGTCCCCGCAGATCAGGCCGCCGGTGTGCTGCTGCCGGCTGGGATTCCGCAGGCGCTACGACGATATAAAGGCGGAGCGCGAGTGCATGGCGGTCATCGACGAGCTCACCGTGGAGCCCGGGGACCGCGTGATCGACAAGTACTGGTACGGCGCCTTCTACCGCACCAACCTGCAGGACGTCCTCTGGGCGGAGGGCGCGGACACGGTGGTGATTGCGGGGACCGTCACGCAGATCTGCGTGGAGGACACGGCCCGCGGGGCATTTCAGCTTGGCTTCAAGACAGTGGTGCTCAATGACTGCGTCTCCTCCTTTGCCCCGGACCTGCACGCCGCCGCCCTGAAGAACCACGCAATGAAGTTCGGTATGGTCATGAGCTCTGGAGAGCTCGAGCGGAAATTCGAACAACAAGGGAAGAGAAGATGAACGTAAAAGCTGTCGAGCTGTCGGATGAGGCGATGAAGGGGATCGGGATTGCGTGCACGCCGCGGCAGAGACCGGCCATCCCGTCGGGGACCGAGTTCCTCTACGCGGAGACGCAGCACGACCTGGGCCTTTCAGGGCCCCTCTCCACGGGCTCCCTCGAGTGCGCGGCCCGTCCCATGACGGTGGTCAAGATGGAGCGGCACCTGAAGACGGCAGAGATGCTGGTTGCCCTTGATGGCGATGCAATAGTGTGCATGGCCCCGCCCCAGGAGCCGGTGGGCGGCAGTCTCACGGGCGTGGTCGCGGTGAAGATGCGCCTGGGCGAGGCCCTGGTCATGGAGACTGGAACCTGGCACTGGATACCGTTTCCCACGGGAAAAAAGACCGTGAGGTACCTGGTGGTGTTCAGGAACCAGACGGGCGCCGACGATCTTCATTTCTTCGATTTCAAAGAGGCGGTCACCGTCAAGGCGTAAGGCGGCCGAGCCCGGCGGTGGTGTCCGGCGGCCGAGGTGTCCGGCGCGGGCGGGTCAGGCGGGCGGCTTGCGGCGCCCCTTGCCCGCGCGGCCTTCCCTGTATTCCTGCGGGCTCACACCCACGGCCTGGCGAAAGACCCGGGAGAAATAGCCCTGGTCAGGGTAGCCGGCAAGGATGCCTACCTCCTTGATCTCCAGCTCCGGCCGTTCCTCCAGGAGCTTGCGCGCCTGGTTGATGCGCAGGTCCCGCAGGTAGCGCACCGGCGCCGCCCCGACGGTGCGCTTGAAAAGGCGCGCAAGGTACGGGGGATTCACGTGAAACCGGGCGGCAAGCTCCGCCAGGGAGATCTCCTCCGCGAAGTGCGTCCTCAGGTACTCCTGTGCAACGGATACCAGCTCCTCCTGTGACGCCATGGCGGGGAAGCTCGGGTGCTCCGTGTCGAACTTTTCCCGCGCCCCTTCAAGCTGCACGTACAGCTTCGCCATTGCGGCGCACAGGTCGGCAACCGCGACTGGTTTCAGCAAGTATTCCTTCACCCCCAGAGAGAGCGCCGTCCTGGCATAAGAGAACTCATCGTAGCCGCTGACGATGATCACCAGGATGTCCGGGTAGGTGTAGTACAGCTCGCGGGTCAGCGCGAGGCCGTCAATGACGGGCATGCGGATGTCGGTGATCAGCACGTCGGGGTACAGCTCCGCCACCTCATCCAGCGCTTCCCGTCCGTCGGCGGCCTGGCCCACCACCTCGAACTCCGGGCAGCTCTCCCCGAGCTTCTTCACCAGGTTCTCCCTGATGAGCGGCTCGTCTTCAGCGACCAGGACCGAGTATTTTCGTGCTTGGCTCATTGGTTCCACCGATGACCACGGCGGCACCTCCCGCCGGGTCGTTTCCAATGCGAATGACAGCCTCCTCCCCGTAGTAGATGCGCAGCCGTGAGGCGATGTTCAGAAGACCCATGCCCTTGATGGAGAGCGTAGGCTCGGGGGCCCCTTCCATACGCTCGGCGATGCGGGCGCGCAGCTCCCGCAGGCGCTCCTCCGTGAATCCTGGGCCGTCATCCCGCACGCTGATGGTCCATCTCCCGTCCTCCGCCGCGCCCTGGACCGTGACGTGCCATGGTGCCTTCCCGCTGAGGCCATACTTCATGGTGTTCTCGATGATCGGCTGGATGATGAGCTTCGGGATGCGGATGTCCATCAGGGAGCCGGGGACGGCAAGCTCGAAGGACAGCGCG
>JBEKVA010000034.1:0-17963 GCA_049514475.1 Spirochaetia bacterium | reverse complement strand
CGCGGCCAGCGGACGAAGACGAACGCGCGAACCCGCAAGGGCAAGCGGAAGACCGTGGCCGGGAAGAGGAAGAAGTAAACAGCGACCAACCGTACCCGGTTGGGCGCATTCTGCGGCCCCGCTGAACGCGGGCCCGCACTGACTGGCGGCGGCTCGCCGCAACGGAGGAGACGGCTTTGGCAAAGACCAAGGGCAAGAAGGAAAAAAAGAAAAACGTCGCCGAAGGGAAGGCCTTCATACAGGCAACCTTCAACAACACCATCGTGACCATCACCGACCTGATGGGAAACACGATCTCCTGGGCGTCGGCGGGGGCCCTCGGGTTCAAGGGGGCGAAGAAGTCGACCCCGTTCGCCGCGCAGACCACGGCGGAATCCGCGGCCAGCAAGGCCATGGAGCAGGGGCTGCACGAGCTGGTGGTGTTCGTGAAGGGTCCCGGTGTCGGCAGCGAAGCGGCCATCCGCGCCTTCGGCGTGCTGGGAATTCGGGTCAGGTCCATCAAGGATATCACGCCGATCCCGCATAACGGGTGCCGGCCTGCCAAGAAGCGGCGAGTGTAGGGGGGGCAGACAGTGGGAAGGAATATCGGTCCTCAGTGCAGGCTCTGCAGGAGCCAGGGATATAAGCTCTTTCTGAAAGGCGACCGGTGCAAGGGACCCAAGTGCCCCGTGACCCGCAAGAAGGGCGCTCCTGGAAAGGGTCCCCGGAGCCGCACGAAGAAGATCTCCGACTACGGCGTGCAGCTGCACGAGAAGCAGAAGCTGAAGAGGATGTACGGGATGCTGGAAGGCCAGTTCCGCCTGTTCTTCGGCAAGGCGGTGCGCCGCAAGGGAATCACCGGCGAGAACCTCATCCAGATGCTGGAGCGCAGGCTAGACAACATCGTGTACCGCATGCACCTGGCTCCCTCGCGCAAGTCGGCGCGCCAGCTGGTCCTGCACGGGCACATCGCCATCAACGGCCGCCGCGCCTCCATTCCTTCGCAGCTGGTGAAGGAGAACGACGAGATCTCGGTGCGCGAGGCAAGCGCCAAGCTCACCGCCATCAAGGAGAGTCTGAAGGAGTTTTCGCGGTCGGGCATCGTCCCCTGGCTGGAGATGGATCCGGACAGGATGGTCGGCAAGGTCCGCGCAATTCCGCGCCGCGGCGAGATCAGTGATCTCGCGGACATCAAAGAGCAGCTGATCGTCGAGCTCTATTCAAAGTGAGGTGTCCCGCATGGTCCGCAAGAACCTCTTAAAGGGCTTCAAAAAGCCCAAGGGTATCACCTTCGAGCACAGCGAGGTGGACGCCAACTACGGCCGCTTCGTCGCGTATCCCTTCGAGCGTGGCTTCGGCGTCACGATCGGCAACACCCTGCGCAGGATACTTCTGTCCTCGATCCAGGGGTATGCCGTAAGCGCCGTGAAGATCACGACGTACAAGGACGACGGCTCTCCGCACATCATTGCGAGCGAGTACGAGCCGATTCCCGAGGTCGTGGAGGACACTCCCGACTTCATCAACAACCTGAAGCAGGTGCAGCTGCGCCTGGCGGGGGACCTCGAGGAGAAGACCATCCTCGTGGAAGCCAAGGGCGGCAGGACCCTCACCGCGCACGACCTGGCGGTGGACAACGACGTGGAGATCGTCAACGGCGCGTTCCCCATTGCGACGCTGATGGACAAGGCGAACATCGAGATCGAGATCCAGATCAATCTCGGCCGCGGGTACGTGCCCGCCGAGCGCAACGAGAAGTACATCGAGGTCATCGGGACGATCCCCATCGACGCGATTTTCTCCCCCATCCAGAAGGTGAAGTACAGCGTGGAGAACACGCGGGTGGGACAGCGGACCGACTATGACAAGCTGATCCTGGAGATCTGGACCGACGGGACCATCACCCCGGACGACGCGCTGGCGGAAGCGGCGAAGATAGCGAAGGACCACTTCACGATCTTCATCAACTTCGACGAGGCGGACGCCGGCGGGGACGACGAGATCGACGAGGACGAGGAGCGCATCCGCGCCCTGCTGGATACCCCCGTCGAGGAGCTGGAGCTGTCGGTGCGCTCGAGCAACTGCCTGCGCAACGCGAACATCCGCACCATCGGGGATCTCACCAAGAAGACCGAGGACGAGATCACAAAGACCCGGAATTTCGGCAAGAAGAGCCTCCAGGAGATCCGCGACAAGCTGCAGGCGCGCGGTCTGGACCTGGGGATGAAAGACTACTCGGCGCTGAAGAAGCAGCTGAAGAAGCAGCTCGCCGGGGAGATCGCCGCCATGCCGCTGGCGGGAGCCGCGGTTGCCCACGCGGGCGGGGAAGAGAAGGAAGGCAATGGATCACCGGAGTAGCATCAACAAGCTGTCGCGCACCACGTCCCACCGCAAGGCGCTGGTCAAGTCACAGGCGACGGCGCTTTTCAGGTACGAGCGGATCCGTACGACCGTCTCCAAGGCAAAGGTGACCCGGCGCATGGCCGAGAAGCTGATCACGCGCGCCAAGGTGGACTCGGTGCACAATCGGCGCATCGCGGCGAAGCACGTCGACGACGGAATGATCCTGAACAAGCTGTTCACCGAGATCGCCCCGCGCTACGCGGAGCGGCCGGGCGGGTATACGCGCATCCTGAAGATGGGGCGGCGCTTCGGTGACGCCTCGGAGATGGTGATCCTGGAGCTCCTGGACAGGAAGGAGCGCGAGCGCAAGCGCAAGAAGAAGGAAGCCGCGGAAGAAAAGAAGGAAGGCTGAGCCGGTGAAAGTGCGCGCCTTTGCCCATGAGCGGCCGCGCTGACGGGAATGCCGGCGAAAAGGCCGGCCTGAACATCCTTAGGAATAACCAGGTGCGAGCTTGCGTAATCGTGCGCAAGCTCGTACACTATTGGGGCAGCTCTCCTGGACGGTCTCGCGGGGTACCCCGCGGAGGGACGGGGCGGTTGGGGGGGCGCCGGTGCGGGGGATCCGCGGGTGAGGGTTCCGCGGATAAAATTGCGGCTTTGGCGCATTCCTCTCAGCGCCGATAATTGAAAAGAAGGAATATCGTTTTCTCATGCGACAGAGCCTCAAGATCGCGTTAAGTCTCCTCGCATCGCTCCTTTTGTTTGCGGGTTTCGCCGTGCTCGCTTTCTCAGGGCTTTTCAACGTCCTGCAGGCGAGCTTCTTCCTGCCCCGCATCGAGAAAGCGTACGCGAATGACCTGCAGAGTCTCGCCGCGGGTCTCAACCAGTTCCACGAGCGCAACTTCACGCAGTTCGCCGCGGCGGCCCAGAAGGACTACGTCGGGGCCTCCTTTGCGCCAACGCTGTCGGATGCAACGCTCAAGGAATGGGCCGCCCTCGGGGCTGACCTGCGGATTGCCGGGGTCCGCCTGCTGGGCTCCGAAGGGACGCGCATCTTCTACAGCTCCTTCGACATCGACATCGACAGTCAAAACCCTGCGGAACACAAGCGCTCCTACACGCGCTACGGCGACGGGGAGAAGTCGGTGCCCGCTTCCGAGGTCACCGTGGAGGCCGGGTCCCCGCCGAAGCTCGTCCTGGACGGGGATCACGACAGGTTCATCTATGGCTTCCCCGTCAGCGCGACGGCGGGCGCCGAGAAGCAGGACGGGACGCTCCTTTTCTATGTCTCAGCGAACGACCTTCTCGGTTACCTCGCCGGTGCCACGCACGTCTCCGTGGACAAGGCCGTGGTGGTGGGCAATGCCGGCCTGGTGATCAACTTCGACCCCGCTGGCTCCGTCTCCGTGCAGGAGGCTCTTCGGGCCATCTGGAGCAAGACGACCGGGGCGGCCCCGACCGTGTCCCCCCTGACGCTGAGCGACGCCGGCGGGAGCGCGCACGGGTATCGCATCTTCTCCCTCAGGCTGCCCACCGGGTCCGTGGCCTCCCTCGTAGAGCCGAACTCCCTGTTCGAGATGACCGACCTGATGAAGGGTCTCCTGCTTGCGACCTTTTTTTTCACCGTATTCCTGCTCATGTATCTTATCTTGAACCTGCGCACCGACCCCCTGGAGGTGCTCCGCCAACGCGTGAAGCGCTTCCAGATCCAGCTCATCACCGAACTCGTGGAGAGCCCCGGAGGGGCCGATTGGGGCAAGTGGCGGGGAGAGCTTGAAGCCCGCAGGGACGAGGTCACGTGGCAGATCCGACGCGGCATTGGGCGGGTCTCCCGCAAACAAAAGCCCGTCATCGATGAATACATGTCGAAGAGCTGGGCGGAGATCATCGAGCTCGTGTCCCGCAAATCGGAAACCCCTCCCGCCGCAGCGGTGGGCGCGCTGGATTTCTCCCGGCTTGAGGCGCTGATCCGGGCGGCAACGCAGAATGCGGCGTTCGTCATGCCCGCGCCCGCTCAGAGAAACCCGTCGCCCCGGGGGCTGCAGGTCGAAGAGATCAATGCGGAGGAAGTCATCGAGGCGGCTCCTGACACCCGGGCAAGCCGCGCAGTGGCGGACGCCGATGCCGCAGAGGACGTGGAAGAAGCGGAGGAAGTAGAGGAGGCCGAAGCGGTCGAAGAGGCCGAATCCGTGGAAGAGGCGGAGGAGGTGGAAGAGGCCGAGGCGGCGGAGGAAGCGGAGGCAGTCGGGGAGGCCGAGACGGTCGAGGAAGCCGAGACGGTGGAGGAAGCGGAGCCGGTGGAGGAAGCGGAGCCCGTCGACGAGGCGGAAGCCGCCGAAAAGGCCGCGGCAGAAAATAGCGTAGAGGTCTCAGAGGCCAGGGAAGCGGAAGAAGCAGAAGAAGTCGAGGAGCTCGAGGAGATTGAAGAGGCCGAGGAAGCTGAGGCCGAGGAGGCCGAAGCCGAGGGCAGCCCGGTCGCGCAGAGAAGCGAAAGCGGGAAAAGTGAGACCAGCGATGCGACGGCCGCCGGGGGGATGAAGCCCGGGGCGGCGGGCGCGTCGATCGAGGCCCTCGACGAGCTTGAGGTGATCGACGCCGCCGAGGTGATCGATGAGCCTGAGGAGGTCGAGGATGCCTCCGCGTCCGTCGCCGTGGACCGGGAGCAGTCCGTGGAGGAGCTGCCGGAAGACATGGATGGCGACGACATGGCGGAGCTGGAACCTGTCGAGGAAGAGACGGCGCCGGTGTCCTCTGGTGCCGCGGCACGATCTGCTTCCGCGGTGGCGGAGAACGGGACGTACCAGCGCGAGAGCAGATCGAAGATTGCCGAGTTCATGGAAATCCACATCCCGCGGGTCACCGAGAAGGCCGCCCATGGCGATGCATCGGTTCTTCCCCTCGAGGTCATCGACACCTCCGAGGCGCTTGACGAGCTGGAGCCTTTGAGCGAGATACAGCCCCTGCCTCCGGAGCCTGTCGAGGAGGGTCTCGAGCTGCTCCCGTACGCGGACGAGGGAGACGGTGGGTGGACAGATTCAGAAGAGGGGGCTGCCGGCATGGACAACGATGATCGGCGCACGCGTGGTGACCACGAGGAGCCCGAGGAACTGAGAGAGCTCGAGGAGCTGGAAGAGATAGAGGCGGTTTCACCGCAGCGGCCGGTGGGGCCGGTGGCGCCCCCGGCGGCGAATGCGGCGGCGGATTTCGAAGAACTGGAATCGGTGGAGGAGGAGGCCGAGGACGCGGCGCCGACTGTTTCCCTGGAGGAACAGGCGCAGGAGCTGAAAGATCTCGTCGCCTCGAAAGCCATCAAGACCTGGACGCTCGAGGAGCTGCAGCATCTCGTCGAAGAGGGCCGCTCGGCCATTGTCATGGAAAACGGCGTCTTCCGCATCAAGGACGAGATGTATTCCCCGGGGGAAAAGGCCCGTGACGCCAGGGAAAACGGCGGCCTCCGCGAGATCGTGGAGGAAGTCGTGGGCCGGGAAAAGCTGCAGGAGGCGGCCGGTGTCGGTGACCCGCCGCTGGATGAGAGGACACTCGGGGGGATCGGCGACCTGCTGCAGGACGAGGATTCAGTCGATCTTTCGAAGGTCGTGTCCCAGGAAAAAGAGGTTGCGCGCGAGGAAGCCCTCACCCAGGACCACGAAAAAAAGAACCCGCTCCGCCTGAAGCGAAACGGCCTTGACTACGACGAGTTCCTCGCCTCCTACCCCCGTTCCTTCAGCAATACCACGCAGATGAAATCCCTCGTGGAGATGTCGCGCCGCGTTTCCGCGGTCAGCGCGGGCCTGTTCGTGAAAAAAACGGGGGGGTACGAGCCGGACCTGACCATCGGCATCAGTGAGAAGTCGCTTCCGACAATAGCTTTCAACACTGACGAGCCGTTTCACACCACGCTCCTGGCTCCCCGGAAAGCCATTGTGATCGACAGGAACCCTTCGGAAACGCGATTTCTGAAAGGCAAAATCGATGCCAACGACCTGCGCTACATGAAACGGATTCTCTTTCTCCCCGCGATTTTCAGGGGCCAGGAAGCGTACCTGTTCCTTTCGTTCCCCGGCGAAACTGATATCTCGATTTCTGCCATGCTTGCAAAACTGGTTGTCCAGTAATTCATACAAACAGCAGACGGCAATCCGTTACCCTTGACAAGCGACAGATTCTCCCGTAAGCTATCAATACATATTTGATCGGGTGGAGGAAGAAAATGAACGGCTTATTGTACGTCATTCTTCCTCTCGCCGGTGTGTTTCTAGGTTGGCTAATTCGATGGCTTTATGCACGTTTTCAGCTTTCATCTGCCGAACAAAAATCCTCGCGGATCGTTGGCGAGGCACTGAGAGAGGCGGAAGCGAAGAAGAAAGAGGCAATACTTGAGAGCAAAGACCAGCTGCTGCGGGAACGAAACCAGCTGGAAAAGGAGACGCGGGAGCGGAGGATAGAGCTCCAGCGCGTTGAGAGGCGCCTCCTTCAGAAGGAAGAAAACCTAGAAAAGCGCGTAGAATCTCTTGAGAAGCAAGAGAAAACGGTCAGCAACCGGGAGAGGACAGCCGCCGAGAGAGAGGCGGCATTACAGACCGAAGGGGAGAAGATAGCCGCGGAGCTCGAGCGGGTCTCTGGTCTCAGCCGCGCGGAAGCCAAGAAGCTGCTCGTGCAGAGCCTCGAGAACGAGGCGCGGCACGATGCCCAGGTCACCATCAATCTCATCGAGCAGGAAGCCAGGCTGGCGGCCGACAAGAAGGCACGCGACATCCTGATCACTACCATCCAGAGGCTGGCCACCGACGTGGCCTCAGAGGTGACGGTGACCACGGTCAGCCTGCCCAACGACGAGATGAAGGGGCGCATCATCGGCCGCGAAGGAAGGAACATCCGCACCCTCGAGACCCTGACGGGCGTCGACATCATCATCGATGACACCCCCGAGGCAGTGGTCATTTCGTGTTTCGACCCGATCCGCCGGGAGATCGCCAAGACGGCCCTCAGCCGCCTGATCTCCGACGGCAGGATCCACCCTGCGCGCATCGAGGAGATCGTGCAGAAGGTCACCAAGGAGATCACGCAGACCATCTACGAGGAAGGCGAGCGTGTGCTCTTCGAGGTCGGCATCCATACGATGAGCCCCGAGGCCATCAGGACCCTCGGGCGCCTGCATTACCGCACCAGCTACGGGCAGAATGTCCTGGCGCACTCGAAAGAGGTCGCCCTGATCGCGGGCATGATCGCCTCCGAGGTGGGCGGCAACGTGGAGCTTGCCAAGCGCGCGGCCCTGCTGCACGACATCGGCAAGGGCGTGGAGGCGGATGGTGATGGCAGCCACATCGAGGTCGGCGTCGACCTGGCGCGCCGCCTGGGTGAGGACCCGAAGGTGCTGAACGCCATTGGCGCGCACCACGGCGACGTGGAGCCGGAGAGCGTGGAGGCGGTGATCGTGATGATCGCTGACGCCATCTCCGCGGCGCGGCCGGGCGCCCGCAAGGAGACGCTGGACAACTACCTGAAGCGGCTGGAGAATCTGGAATCCATCGCCGAGGATTTCGAGGGCGTCGACAAGGCGTATGCCATCCAGGCGGGACGCGAGCTGCGCATCCTTGTGAACAACGAGAAGATCAACGATGACGCGGCCAAGGAGCTGGCCAAGAGCATCGCCAAGCGCATCGAGAGCGAGCTGAAGTATCCCGGCAGGATCAAGGTCACGATCATCCGGGAAATGCGCGTCGTCGAGTACGCCCGTTAGGGCTGGCGGCGGCGTGGCGCAGACACTGAAGGCCCTCATCCTGGGGGATGTCGTTGGACAACCGGGATGCAGGGCCCTTTTTGTGGGGCTGCCGGAGCTCATCCGGCGCCTCGGGGCGGACCTGGTGATTGCAAACGGCGAGAACGCGGCCGACGGTTTCGGCCTCACGCCGGACATCGCCGAGCGCATGCTGAAGTCGGGCGTGCACGTCATCACCTCGGGAAACCATATCTGGCAGAAGAAAGAGATCTACCCCGTGCTGCAGACAAATGACGTCCTGCTGCGGCCGGAGAACTATCCCGTCATCCCCGGTGAAGGGGCCATCCCCGGCAAGGGGCACTGCATCGTCACGGTGCGGGACATCCCCGTGCTGGTGATCAATCTCGAGGGACGGGTGAACCTCTCGCCGCTGCGCGATCCGCTGCACGTGGGAAAGGCGCTGCTGAAGCAGTTCAGGAGCCGCGTGAAGGCGGTGATCGTGGATTTCCACGCGGAGGCGGTGGAGGAGAAGGAAGCCCTCGGGCTGTACCTCGACGGCGAGGTCTCCGCCGTGATCGGCACCCACACCCACGTGCAGACCGCCGACGAGCGGATCCTCTCCGGCGGAACCGCCTACATCACCGACATCGGCATGACCGGCCCCATCGACAGCGTCATCGGCATGAAACGGGAGACCGCAATAGCGCGGAGCCTCACCCAGATGCCGCTGAAGATGGAAGTGCAGAACTCCACCGGCGAGATACAGGGAGTGCTCATCGAGATCGATGCCGCCAGCGGGAAGGCCATCCGCATTGAAAGGGTGCGCCAGCTTTCCACCGTGTGACATGGCCGGCGGCAAGCTCCCCCTCATCGAGCTGTTGAAGAGGCTCTATCCCGCGCGTGATGAGAAGGACCTTTTCGCCGAGATACTGCAGGGCGGAGTGACCGTTGACGGGCAGGTGGTGCTGAAGCCCGGGACACCCGTGGCCGCGGAGGCCGAGATCGGCGTGCGCGAGAAACCGCCCTACGTTTCCCGCGGCGGTGAAAAGCTCGTCGCCGCCCTTGCGCAGTGGTCCATCGATTGCGCCGGCAGGGTCTGGGTCGATGCCGGCTGCTCCACCGGCGGCTTCACGGATTGCCTCCTTCAGCACGGCGCGGGGCTGGTCCACGCGATAGACGTCGGGGAGAACGTGCTGGACGTTCGCATGCGCACCGACCCCCGGGTCCGCGCCCGCGAGGGGCTGAACATCATGGCGGTCGGCCCGGGAGACCTCGTCCCTGCCCCCGAGTGCGCCGTTGCCGACCTCTCCTTCCGTTCCCTGCGCAAAGCGGCGGCCCACATCATCGGCCTCACCCGCGGCGCGTGGGGGATCTTCCTGGTCAAGCCGCAGTTCGAATACCAGTCCCCTCCCGCGAGCTTCCACGGGGTGGTAAGCGATCCCGCGGAGCTGCGCGCAATACTGGTGGACCTGGTGGGGGCCCTGGCCGCCGAGGGGGTGCGCGCCGAGCGGGCAATGCCGTCCCCGATCACCGGCAGAAAGGGCAACAGGGAGTTCCTGTTCCTGCTGCGCTCAGGGGAGCCGGTTGCCGGTGGGAAGGGTGAGCTGCCGGAGGGGCTACTGGGGGAATGACGAGCGGGAAAGAGGGGTGTCGATGCGGACGCCCTCCGTTCCGAGCGAGCGCACCTTCCTTCCCTCGATGAGGACCTGCACCTCTTTGACCGAGGGAAACTCCGTTGCGGCATAGACCACCTGGCGAAGCTGGGCGTTCAGCGCCTCGATGCCCTGCGCATTGAAGCGAAAGCTCTCGTTGAAATCCACGACCGCCGTTTCCCCGCTCACCGTCACCGCGCGAAGCCGCGCCTCCGTCGGGATCATCGAGAGCATCCCGCTGTTCATCTCCTGTGCCGTGGGGCCTTTCAGCAGGGCCTCAAGGGTGTCGCGAAGCGGGGAATCGCTTGCCGGAATGGGCCTGATGACGCTCTTCATCAGAAGCCTTCCGGCAGGATCCACCGTCATGAAGAACAGCCGGGCCTTTCGCACGACGGGGCGAACCACGGGCGACGTGGTCTGCGGGCTGCCCGCGGCGCTCACGGGAGCGCGGGGCCGTGCTGCTTCAGGAGAGCCGGCCGGGGAGGACCCGGGGGCGCTCCCCGGCGCACTGACAGGGGCGGGGGTGCTGGCCGGTGGCGTCCCCTGGGCGGCCCCGGGCGCGCCCGTGGGCGCGGCGCTGGGCGGCTGGCGGCCGGCATCGGTCAGAGGGGCTATGGTGACTCGTGGCGCAGTGCTGGGAGCGCCTCCCGGCGTCGAGGGTGTCGCATGCGGGGCGGGTGAAGCCAGGCGTGAGAGGGCCGCCTGGATGGAGCCGCGCGCGGCGAAGCCGACCGCCACGATGATGCCGATGAGGCAGACCCAGAAGAGGAACCCGATGCCGCGGTGGCGCCGGGGGGCGGATTTTCTGCGCGAGGTCCTTTTTTGTGCCATCTCTACCCTTTCATGATCGGTCAATTTGACAGGCCCATTGAATCCCGCTATACTCTGCGCGCATGATGGAGTTTACGGGAATCAGCGCGTCCCCCGGTATCGCGCGGGGGAAAGCGTTTCTGTTCCTGGAAGACAAGCCCACTGTCCCCCGCTACGACATCGCCGCCTCGCAGGTCGATTTTGAGTACCAGAGGTTCCTTGCGGCCCTGGAAAAGGCCTCGGCGGAGGTGAAGGGGCTCGTCGCGGGCCGTGACGCGGCGCTCTTCGAGGCCCAGCTCCTCATGTTCGACGACCCCGAGCTGAAGAACAAGGTACGCCAGTCCCTCGAGCAGTTCAAGCGCAACGTCGAATGGACCCTCGTGCAGATCATCGAGGAGATGGCGGCGAAGCTCGCCGGCGCGGAGAGCCAGTACCTGCGGGAAAGGACCGTCGACTTCAGTGACGCCGGCAACCGCATCCTCAGCCACCTGATGCTGAGGGACCGGGCGCGGCTCTCGGACATGAAGGAGCCCGCCATCCTGGTGACGCACAACCTCATGCCCTCCGACACCCTGGGCCTGGACAGGAACCTCGTGCTGGGCATTGCCGCCGATGCCGGTGGAAAGACCTCCCACACCGCCATCCTGGCCCGGGCAGGGGAGATCCCCGCCGTGCTGGGGCTCTCGGACATCAGCCGCAACGTGCGCGCGGGGGACGAGATCATCGTGGACGGCAACAGCGGCACCGTGGTGGTGAACCCCGACGCCGCCACCTGCGCCCGCTATGACCAGAGCAGGGTGTCGTGGGAGAGCAAGCGCAGCGCGCTGCAAGGGCAGCGCGACCTGCCCGCCGAGACCCTCGACGGGAAGCTGCTGTCCCTGGAGGCGAATATCGAGGTGCCCGAGGAGGCGGCGTCGGTGCTCGCCCACGGGGCCGACGGCATCGGCCTTTTCCGCTCCGAGTTTCTTTTCATCCAGCCCAACAAGTTCCCCACCGAGGAGGAGCAGCTGGCCGCCTACACCAGCGTGCTCGCGGCCATGGGTGAGCGCAGCGTGACCATCCGCACCCTCGACCTGGGAGGGGACAAGGTGATGCCCGGGTTCCAGATGACGGCGGACAGCAACCCGCTCCTGGGCTGGCGCGCCATCCGCTTCTGCCTTGCCCGCCCCGAGATATTCCGCACCCAGCTGCGCGCGCTCCTGCGCGCCTCCGTGCACGGCAGCCTTCGCATCATGTTTCCCCTCATCTCGGGCCCGCGCGAGGTGGACAGGATCACGGAGATCGTCTCCGAGGTGAAGGCCGACCTGCGCAGGGAGGGCCTTCCCTTCCGGGAGGACGTTCCGATAGGCATCATGATCGAGGTCCCCTCCGCGGCGATCACCGCGGACATCCTCGCGGAACGCTCGGACTTCTTTTCGATCGGGACCAACGACCTCATCCAGTACACCCTCGCGGTGGACCGCGGCAATGAGAAGGTGGCCTATCTCTACGAGCCGTTTCACCCGGGCGTGCTGCGCCTGATCCGCACGATCATCGAGGCCGCCCATGCGCGGGGCATCCCCGTCGGCATGTGCGGAGAGCTGGCCGGCGACCCCATGGCCACCGTCGTGCTCCTCGGCCTCGGCCTGGACAGCTTCTCAATGGGGCCGATCGGCATCCCGCTGATCAAGCGCATCGTGCGCTCGGTGCGCGTCGCGGAGGCGGAAGCATTCGTGCGGAGCCTTGTCCCCATGGGGTCGGGCGTGGAGATCGAAGGCGCGGTGCATCGATGGATGGAGGATCGTCTTGACTTCTTCTCATGGTGATTCTCCCCAGATCGAGCGGGTGCCCCGGCGCGATCTTGCGCCCCGGCGCGCCGCGAACGGGCCCGCGTCCCTGCCCAGGGTCGCAATACTCGGCAGGCCCAACGTGGGCAAGTCGACGCTCTTCAACGTCCTCCTGGGCCGCCGGCGCGCCATAACATTCTCCGACCCCGGGGTGACCCGTGACCCGGTGGAGGTGCAGTGCACCCTTGCCGGCGCGCGCGTTCTGCTCATCGACACCGGCGGCTACATGAGCAGCGCCGAGGAGCCCACGAAGGCCCGCGCCGGCTCAGCGCAGGCGCGGGCAGGGGCCGAGCAGACCCGCGCGGCCGGGCTGGACCGCATCGTTTCCGCGAGGAGCCTCCAGAGCGCGCGGGAGGCCGACCTTGTTCTCCTGGTGCTGGACGCCGAGGAAACCACCGCGGAGGACGAGGACTTCCTGCGCAAGGTGCGCCCGTTCTCGGAGAAGATCTTCCTCGTGGTCAACAAGGTCGACACGCCGGAGCGCGACACCCTGGTATGGAACGCGCACGCGCACGGCTTTCCCAACGTCTTTGGCGTCTCCGCGGCCCACGGCAGGGGCATTGCCCGGCTGAAGGAAATGATCGCCGGCGCCCTGGAGGCCCGGCTGGAAACGCCGCTGACCACCGGGGCGGCACCCCGACGCCCCGCCGCGGCTGAGACCGTCGAGGTGGTGAGGATCGCGATCCTCGGGAAGCCCAACACGGGGAAATCCAGCCTTGCCAACCGCCTTACCGGCACCGAGAAATCAATCGTCTCACCGATTGCCGGCACCACCCGCGATATCGTCGAAAACAGCTTCGATTTCCGCCGAAAGACATTCGAGATCCTCGACACGGCGGGCATCCGGCGCAAGAGCAGGGTGAAGGACCCGGTGGAGTATTACTCGGTGAACCGGGCGTTCGAGAGCATCGGCATGGCCGACCTCGTGTTCCTCCTGATCGACGCTTCCGAAGGGCTCGTTGACCAGGACAAGAAGATTGCCGCGCAGGCCATCAAGGAGGGGAGGGGAGTCATCCTGGTGCTCAGCAAGTGGGACCTGTTGAAGGACAGCCCGCGATTGCTGAAGGATGCAAGCGAAAAGGTCCGCTTCCAGTTCCCCGTGCTCCATTTCGCCCCTATCGTCCCCGTTTCCGCGCTCACCGGCTATGGCATTCGCTCCCTGCTGGATACGGCGGTCGAGGTGTGGGGCCAGCTGCACCGCCGCGTGGGCACGGGAAAGCTCAACCAGGAGCTCGAGGGGTGGCTCACCCATTACCGGCTGCCGGTGAAGGGTCATTACAAGATCCGCTTCATGACCCAGGTGAGTGCGAATCCGGTCCGCTTCGTGGCATTCGTGAACAGGATGGCGGGGTTCCCCGCGACCTACACCCAGTACCTGGAGAACTGCATCCGCAGGGACCTCGGGGTCCCCCTGGTCCCCGTGTCCATCGAGCTGCGCCAGAGCACGAAGAGCGGGCGATGAAATCGTGGAGCATCGGGGAGGTTGCCCGCGTCCTCGGGGTGAAAGCCCACGTGATCCGCTACTGGGAAAGCGAGCTCCCCCTGCTCTCCCCGAAGAAGGGACTCTCGGGGCGCCGCGAATACTCGGGCAATGAGATACGCCTCCTGTTGAAGTTCCGCCACCTGCTGTACGACAGGAAGTTTACCATTGAAGGGGCCAAGAGACGGTTGTGGGAGGAGCTGGGGGCCGGTGATCCCGACGTGGCGGCCCGGTTCGCGATGATACGCGCCGATCTCATCGACGCGCTGATGACGGTGAGGACGAAGCTGGGCGACGGAGCGGTCGATGGAGAGCTCATGAGCGAAAGGGACGTCAGGGACAGGCTGGAGGCCGCGGGCCAGGAGGGGCTTTTCGAGCACTGGGCGGCGCGGCCCGAGGCGATGAAACGGAGGCTGATGGAAGACCTCGCCTCCCTGGATCTCGCGCAGATGGGCGAGCTGCGCGACCTCCTGCGCGCGCCGCGGACTGTCGCGGCTCCCGCCACCGATCTCTCCCCGGCCCCCTATGTCTCCCTCGGCCAGAGCGGCGGGGACCACGAGGCGCGCGAGCGCGGGGAGGAGCTCATCCGCGGGGGCCGCGCGGCCCTGCTCACCGTGGCGGGAGGACAGGGGAGCCGCCTGGGCTACACGGGCCCGAAGGGGATGTTCCCCATCACCCCGATCCGCAAGCTGACCCTCTTCGCGCTCTTTGCCGAAAAGCTCCTTGCGGCGCGCCGGTGGTACGGCGCCGAGATTCCCTGGCTGATCATGACCGGCCCGCACAACCACGAGGCGACCGTGGATTACTTCGCGGCGTCGGACTGGTTCGGGCTGGGCAGGGATTCCATCCACCTGTTCATGCAGGGCAGCGTGCCTGCCTTCTCCCCCGAGGGCCGGCTGCTGATGGCCACTGACGGGGGGCTTTTCTTCAGCCCCAACGGCCACGGCGGGGTGATCGATGCGCTGCGGCACAACGGCATCCTGGAGCTCATGCAGGAGCAAGGCGTCGAGCACCTGTTCCACTTCCAGGTGGACAATCCGCTGGTGCGCGTGCCCGACCCGCTGTTCCTGGGGTTCCACAGCCGGGCAGGGGCGCAGATTTCTTCCAAGGTCATCGAAAAGGCATACCCCGAGGAGAAGCTGGGCGTCATCGTCACCGCGCAGGGCACCCTCCGGGTCATCGAGTATTCCGACCTCGGCGAGGGCCTCATGAAGGCACGCGATGCGCAGGGGCAGCTCCTTTTCCGCCAGGGCTCCATTGCCGTGCACATCCTCGACGTCGCATTCCTTGCCAGCCCGTCGCTGCGGCTCCCCTGGCACCTGGCGCGCAAAAAGGCGCTTACGCTCAAACCCACGGCAGAAGGAGCCGAAATTGTGGAGAGGGACGCCGTGAAGATGGAGATGTTCGTCTTCGATGCCATTCCCGCCGCGGAGCGGGCCCTGTTCTTCGAGACCGAGCGCGCCGAGGAGTTCGCTCCCCTGAAGAACAGGGAAGGACACGATTCCATCGCCACCTGCGTTCGAGGGCAGGTGGAGCAGGCGGCCCGCTGGCTTGCGGCCGCGGGGGTCGACGTCCCGCGCGGGCCGGGGGGCGCTCCCCGTCACCTGATCGAGATCAGCCCGCTGTTCGCGATGGATCCCGCGGTCCTCGCGGCGCGGCGGGGGCTTTTGAAGGACAGCATCGATGAGGACACTCTCCTGGCATAGCGCGGCATTGCTCCTGGCGCTCGCGGTCTTCGGCGGCCCGGTCTTCGGCGGTCCGAGCATCGGCGAGCCGGCCGGCACCCCGAGCGTCCCCGAGAACGGGGAAGCCCGCGCGCTGCTGCGCGACACGATCTTTGCGCCGATCGGCGAGGCGGCGGCACGGACGCCCCTTGTCGTCGAACAGTCAGACGGCGAGAAGGTCTCCTATCACGGCGAAAAGCAGGCCGGCGCGCTCTACCTGGTCTTTGCCAATCGCCAGGGCCGCGGGTATCCCCTCGCGGGGACCGGCACGTTCATCATCAAGAGGAGCCTGCGGGACGGCAGCTTCCTCCATGCGAAGGTGTTTCTGCAGAACGACCCCGGGTGCTACCTGCGTCTTTTCCCGCGTGATGACAGGACCGTCATGGATATCGTCCTCTTCGGCGAGCCTTTCCAGAGCGAGGTCGCCCTGCCGGTCCCCTTTGAGAGGGTGCTCACGGCGCCGCTGTCGCGCATCATGGAGCTCAGCAGCGGCAACGTGGACTGGTCTCTCGTGCTCGCCCCCGCGCAGAGCCAGGAAGACGTCCGGCTCTCCCAGGTGGTGGCTGCCATCAGGGGCCGGCTGAAGGGCCTGCGGGACATGGATGACGGTGCCATGGATGCCTCGGGGCGGCTGGTCGCAATCGCCACGGGCCTTCCCGCGAAGGCGGGGCGCGGCGGATTTAACTGCTCAGGGTTTGCAAAATGGGTCGTCGACGGCTTCTACGCGCCCCTGGCCGGGCGGGACACCGACATTACTGCCCTGAAGTCCCGCGATGCAATGCGGGAGAACCGCTGGAGCGCCCGGCTCGAGGAAGAGCTTGACCCGTACTTCGGTCTTGACTGGAGTCGCGGCCTGGCGCGCAGCGTCTACCTGGCGCGCACGGGATCTGCTGCCAGCGACGAGCAGATCGACGTGCGGGATGCCGACCGTGTCCCCTACGTCACGGACGCAGGCTATCCCGTTCCTTCGCTGCGCACGCTGCTGTACTTCCTGGCGCGCAAAGACCCCGGCATGCTGTACCTCGGCTCGGTGAACGCGCCATCGTCGGCGGCGGACCGCGAGAACACTCCGTCGCTGCGCCAGCATCATCACCTGGTGGTCCTGTTTCCCGTGTTCGATGAGCGGGGCTCCTTCCGGGTCGTCGTGATGGAAAGAAATCTCGAGACCTCCCTCGCGTCCCTCGACCGCCGCTACGCCGCCGAGTACGTGCACCTGGTCAGGATCGACGCCAACGGTCCATTTTCGCTTCCACGGTTTGAATAAAACATCCAAGGGGAGTATCATTGCCTTGAGATGATCATCGCAATGTTGTGCCTTCTCCTGCTGACGGGCGGCGCCCAGTCTCTGGCCGCGGCCCCCGCCGAAGGGGACCTCTATGCTGAGGCGGAAAGCCGCTACCTCGGGAGGAACTACGGCGCGGCACTGGAATCCTACGACGCCTTCATGGCCGCCTACCCCCAGTCCGAACGCGTGTCAGACGTCCAGTACCGGCGCGCCACCTGCTACTATCGGTTGGGGCGCTACCGCGACGCGCTGTCACTCATAGCCGACATCGAGACCCGCTACCGCGGAACGCGCTACTTTTCCTACGTCCCCCTGTGGAAAGGACTCTCCCAGTACGAGCTGGCAAGCTATTCGTTGTGCATCGAGAGTCTCGACCAGTTCTTGGCCGGGCCCAGGGATGCCGAGCTCACCCCGCAGGCCCTCCTGCACAAGGCACTTGCGCAGATCGCCCTCGGCAGCGACGACGAGGCGCTTTCCAGCCTCGCCGTCCTCACGGGAGATTACCAGGCATCGCGCGTCTTCCCCTATGCCGCCGTGCTGCGCGGCTCGGTGCTGCAGAAGCACCAGTCCTGGGCCGACCTTCTGAGCTTCACGCAGAAGATCGATCCCGCCGGGTTTCCCGACCCATGGAAGGCACAGTTCCTTCTCCTGAAGGCGGAGGCCCTCTGGCAGTCCGGTCGGCCGAACGACGCCCAGCCTCTTTTCCTGCAGCTGGTAGGCGGGCCTGACGACGTGGCGCTCGCCGCGTACCGCAGGCTCTTTTCCGCCGCCCAGCGCCGCAACGACCTGCAGGGGATGCGGGACCTGACCCAGGCCGCGGAGACCCGGTTCGGGACCCGCACCGACATCCTCTCCGAGCTGTGGACGCGGGTGGGGGCGGAAAGCTTCCGCCGCGGGTCGACGGATACCGCGGAGGCGTTCCTGCGCAGGGCATGGACCGCGCGCGCGCAGACCCCGCCGAACGAGATCGTGCCCCTGTACCTCGGGGAGATCATGAAAGGCCGCAAGGACGATGCGGGCGCCCGTCAGATCCTGCTGGACTTCCTCGCAATGGGGAAGCCGGGAACCGGCGCCGCCATCATGAGGCTGGGTGATTACGCGCTCATGGCCAATGATTTTGCCGGTGCCTCGGGGTATTACACCCG